>CALHPT010000293.1 GCA_938036405.1 uncultured Tannerella sp. | reverse complement strand
CCTATCGCCTGCTCTGCCAGCTGCTCCGACCCGTGGCCAGCGACCGCGCGCCGTCGGCTTCGGGCGGCACACAACCGAACCTCTGTTTCGCCGCGCCCACCTTCCGCCTGGCGGGCAATCTGGGCGTCACGGCCGGCATCGCGGAAATGCTCGTCCAGAGCGACGACGACGGCATCGAATTCCTCCCCGCCCGCCCCGCAGCCTGGGCCGACGGCGAGTTCAGCGGACTCTGTGTCCGCGGAGGGGGCGAGGTCTGGGCGCGTTGGAAGGGTCGCGAGGTGACAGCCGGCCTACGCGCCACGCGTGCCGGAACGTTCCGCATCAAACTGCCCGCCGACGGCACCGACTTCCGTGTCCGCCTCAGCGGCCGTCCCGTCTCCTGTCCCGTTATCGGGGGCGCCATCGTCTTCACCCTCAACCCCGACGACAAGCTGGAAGTCTCATGGCGAAAACCTTGAAAACGAACAGCGAACAGCAAAAAAAGAAGCCAGGTACGCGCAAACCGTCGCGTATCTGGCTTCTTTCTTTACCTCCTACTCTCAATCTGTCTGTACTCGTGTAAGGCGCAAAAACATCCCCCCTCCCCAATATCCCGCAAAGGATAAATGCGTGCAACTGGGTCCTCCCGTTGCTTCGGACGATGATAAATACAGGGATTCGGTAGCTATGATTGATCGAAACAAAGCGAAATGCCGAGTCTTGGATCCTGCCCTTGACTGAAACAATGGCCGAAGGGAAGGGCAAAAACGTGTTTATGTTCGAGACAATAATAAGT
Organism: uncultured Tannerella sp.; assembly: GCA_938036405.1. Classification (GTDB taxonomy): domain Bacteria; phylum Bacteroidota; class Bacteroidia; order Bacteroidales; family Tannerellaceae; genus Tannerella. Next base: position 13,857 of record CALHPT010000293.1, on the reverse strand, counting down.
CCGAAGCTTAGCGCTTAATTTTGTCTGAGACAATAATAAATACCAAGCTTAGTACTTAATTTTGTCTGAGACAATAATAACTCCAAAGCTTAGCACTTAATTTTGTCTGAGACAATAATAAATACCAAGCTTAGCACTTAATTTTGTCTGAGACAATAATAACTCCGAAGTTTAGCGCTTACTATTGTCTGAGACAATAATAAATACCAAGCTTAGCGCTTAACGTTGTCTGAGACAATAATAAGTCCGAAGGTTGGCACTTAACGTTGTCTCAATCAATGATAGGTTTGAGGAGTACGTATTTAAGGTTGTCTCAAACAAGGATAGCTCCAATGGCTTTACACCTCTCATTGATCGAGACAATAAGAGATACAAAGCATCGGACTCCGCCTTTGCTTCAGACGATCAGAAAGGAAAAGGGTACGTATTGAAGATGAACTCGGGCGGTGGCGGAGGGGGAGGCTCAGCGGAGCCGCGGCGTGCAGCCGTCGATATGTACGGGGTGGAGGCGGTAGCGGACGGTGTCGCGGGTGACGTCCATCCGGACGAGCAGGGCGGCGGCGTTGAGGGGGCGCGTGGGGTCGAAGATGAAGTTGCCGATGCCGTAGAAGACGGGCCGACCTTCGATCCATTCGACCGGCTGCACGGTGTGCGTATGGTGACCCACGAGGCAGTCGGCTCCGGCGGCGACGAGGCGGCGAGCCTCTATGCGCTGGCGGCGGGTGGGCAGTGTGTCGTGCTCCAGACCCCAGTGGAGCATGGCGATGATGACGGCGCGGGGCTCGCGACGACGGAGGCGGGCGATGCGCGCAGCGAGCGTGTCGATAGTGCATTCGCAGACGCTGGGACGGTCGGGCAGGTAGGGCCAGTTCTCTGACATGACGCGCAGGGTGGTGAAGATCCACACGCGGCGAGGGGCCTCGGAGAGGAGCAGGGGGCGGCAGGCGGCGTCGGCGGTGGAGTCCATGCCGAAGGGCGTCATGCCGTAGCGGACGACATTTTGGCGCGTGTCCGAGAGGCCCTTGCGCCCCTGATCCATGGTGTGGTTGTTGGCCAGGTTGAGGTGCGTGACGCCGTGGCGACGAAGGGCGTCGAGCCATTCGGGTTCGCCGCGGAAGATGAAACGTTTATGGATGGCCTGACGGACCTTGGTGGCGGGGCATTCGAGGTTGGCCACGACGCAGTGGCAGCTGCGGAAGAGGGAGTCGACCTCCGGGGCAAAGAGCGCGTCCACGCCGTCGCGTTCGATGGCCCGCCGCACCCCGCGGTCGAGCAAGACGTCGCCGACGAAGTCTACCCGGAGCGTGTCCGGGGCCTCCGCTCCGCTGGCGGGAGTGAGGGGTGGCATGCGTTCGCCGTGGGGAGAAACGGTGGCGGGTAACGTTTCAAGCTGTTCACCGTTGGCGGAAGCCGCGGCGGAGTCCGAAAACAGGACAAAAGAAATGGCCCCCGCCACGAGGGGCAGGAACCATAACTTGCTCAGGATGGGGATACTCATGCGACTCGCTTAGCATCCGCTACTGTAAAACACACTTTCGTCGTCCTCCGGTTGGCTCTTCGGCTGGTTCTGCTTCCAGTTGCTGGGGAGAACCAACTCACGCATCCAGTCGGGCACGCCGTGGTGCGGCTCTTTCTCGAGCAGTTTTTGCCACTCCTCGTCGGTCATACGCGGTTCACTCAACGAGCGTTGGAACTCGTGGTAGGAGAAGACGGCTCCGCGGGTGAGGTAGAGGTAACCGCCGATCTCGACCACGACATACAACTCATTGACATAGCCGGTGCCCTCGTAGAGGATAGACTTTTTGGGGTTGTTGTCGCCGTTGGCGGTGAAGACGTCGGCCACGACGGCCACGGACTTGTCGGCGCCCTTGACGTCGTCCCAGCTTCTGAGCTGCTGGTCGCCCTCGCGGAGGATGTCGAGAGTGATCCACTCTACGTTACTGCCGATGGTCTCGATCTGGTTGAATTCCCCTTCCGTGAGGGCCTGGCCGGCCAGTTCTTTTTCGCTCACCTGGAGCAGGAACTCGGTCTGCTCGCGGAGGGATCCGCTCACCTCGTTGATGCGCTCCGTCATGAGTCCGTGTTTGCGAAGCATGGAGGCCGTCATGTCGATCAGCTCGAGGGCTTTTTTCCAGTAGCGCACGTTGGGCTCCACATAGCCCACGGTGTAGGGGTCTGGCAGTCCGCCGGCTCCGCACTCGGCCACCATGGGTTGCTCTCCGTAGAGGATGACGTCGTGGCGCAGCTCGGCCCAGGAGGCTAAGGCGGCGTTGAGGTTCTTCTTGTCCCACTGGGGCGACTGCATAAAGTAAGGGTGACGCTTATCGGCCTTAGACATCTCGAGCAGGGCCTCCATCCATTTGTTGTAGACCGTGCGATTGCGATCTAAGCCGGCCATGCGTTGCTTCATGTTGCCGAGATGCTCGGTGTACTTGTCCCACTTCGTGGCCTCCTTCAGTTCGTCGAGCAGAATGCGTTCGGCGGCTTCGTTGCCGAAGGCGGCAAAGACATCCAGCCCGAGTGGGCAGCCGCGGCGAGTGGTCTTGTTTTTCGTGTCCACCATGCCGAGCATCACCTCGCTATCGGCCAGGTAGCGTTGCGGCATGAGGTTGATCTTGTCGCGGCAGGATTTTTCAAACTCCTCGGCCGGGCGGATTCGGTTCTGTGCGTCGGCCAGGGTCTTGACCTCAGCGCGGAGCTTATTGAGTGTGGCGTCGTCCGTCATCAGTTTTTTGAGGTCGTACTTACCGCGGCGGATGAGATCTACGATCTGTCGCACGGCCACGTTGTCCGGCTCACCGACGAGGAACTCGATCGGCTCCATCATCGCGTCGCAGCGTTTTAGCTCCTCCAGGTTGGCGCTAAGTACGGCCGCCTGCATCACGACGGAGCGGAACTGCTGGTCATTGTCCAAACACGCGGGCGCGGTCTGATACCACATCATGGCACGGAAGTATCGCTCGAGCGGTTTGTTGCGCGTGTAGTGCCCACGTGGCCGATACAGGCTGTATGGGTACTCCACCAAGGTGTAACCCAGAAATTTCGAGAAGTTGTCGCGAGACGCCTTCACGTTCTTCAGTTCCTCCGCAGCCATCGCCTGATAGGCCGCGGGGACGGGTTGCATCGGCTTGTCCGTGAGGAGGGCCTGACCGATGGCGTAGTAAGTTTGATTGTACTCCGCGGCGGTACGCGTAGCGGCGTCCGTCGCCGTGGCAGCTTGGCGCTTCATCAGGTTGTACATGTTCCCGGAGAAGGTGGCGAGCATAGGGATCAACTTCTCCTGTTCGAGCTGGCGAAGGACAAAGTCGAAGTACATGTGGAAGAGTTGCAAATGGAGGTCGGTGGTGACGAAGTTGGGGAAGTTGCGGTAGTCATTTTTCTCGTAGACGTGGAAGAGCTGAATCTCTCGTTGCGGCACGATCACGAAACCGTTACGCGCCAAGGCCTCCTGCATCTCCCCCGTGAGCGCCTCCAGCTGGTAGGGGTTGGCGAGGTTGCGCATGTTCACGCGGTAGCCGGTCGGCACGGTGAAGTTTTCCTTCATCAGCTCGCGTTCGCGGGCTTGGACGCGGTCGACAAAGGCTTTTTCCGCGGCCGTGAGAGTGGGGACGAAGGGCTCCTCCCCGGAGGCCTTCTCTGCGGCCTCTTCGGCGCGATTGTAATACCAGTCCGTTTGGCTGAAGAGGGCATTCAAGTCTTGCTGCATGATCCAGTATCCGCGCTGCGCAGCTGGGATCTGTCGGTAGACGCGGAGAAGGTAGAGGGGCAGACTCGAGAGGTCCATCTTGGGGTCAATGGGACGGCTGAGAATGGTTGTGTCCACTCGGTTGTCTTTCAGGATCGGCGCTTTCGTGCCATCCTTCGCGTGGCCTGTGGCAAGGCTGAGCCCTGCGAGCGCCACGATGGTCAGTAAACGGATACTTCTTTTCATGATGTTGTATATATGAATGGGGTGAGTAGTCATGTCTGTTCTCTTTTTGCGGTCCGAAAGTAGGGCTTTATTCAGCAGCTGCACGAGGCGCCCCACGGACACTGACGGCGCCTCACGGACAACGTTTTCCACATTCGCACGTAGCGAAAACGCGAAACGGATCGTGCGATGAGGGGGCACAAGAAAAATGCCCCCCGTCCGATCCAGTCAAAAGTGGCCTCAGAAAAAGCACTCCCCGGCCCGGAGCAATCCGAGTCGGGGAGTGAGAGATCGAAGAGTCGCCGGGGGGCGATGGGCCGACTCATCGCTTCCGGGAGACGACGATCGGCAGCGTCCGTGGACCATCAGCGGGGAACGTTTTGGCGCCGATCATGTGCGGGCGATAGTGGGCCTCGTACTGCTCGCTGCCGACGGTGAAGTGGTACTTGAACTGCGGATCGTGAACGTCTTTGAAGTTGACGTCGCAGGCCAACTTGCCACCGCTCTGGAGCGTGCGATGGATCTCTTCACGATGGATCTCGCGGCCGTCGCTCTCGACGATGAAGCGCTCCACGAAGAGGTCGCGGTTGCTATCGTTGCGGAGCGTCATGCGGGCACTGGCGGTGACGCGGTTGTTGGCCTCGTAGATCCATGTACCCGAGAACCAGACGCTGATCCGCTCGGTGAAGTGCTGCACGCTGACTTTGCACTCGGCCTTCTGACCGCCGTCTGCGGTGCGAGCCGTGATGACGGCCGTGCCGCGGCCGCGCGCCGTGATGACGCCTTGACTGCTGACCGTGGCCACGGCGGTGTCGGACGAGGTATAGGTCACACGCCGATCGTCCGTGTTAGCGGGGGTGAAGACGAGGGCGGTGGGCTGCTCTTCGCCGACGAGCAGGGTGAGCGTTGGCTCACTGAAAGCGATGCTTTGCGGAGCGCGCGCCGCAACGGTGAGGTCGTACGTGGCCGCGAGCGACGTGCCCTCCAGTCGAGCTGTGATGGCGGTGCGACCGGGGCCGACGCAGCGCACGAGTCCGTCCGGCATAACGACGGCCACGAGCGAATCGCCGGAAGTCCAGACCGCGCCACGGATGTCGGCATCGGGCGGCGTGGGGGTGAGGCGAAGGCGAAGTGAGTCGCCGCGGTAAAGGGTTGTGTCAGGGGCTGTGATGCGGAGCGCCATGATCCGAAGCTCCGGGTCATCCTCACGGCAGGCGGCCAGCGCCAGGACCATGAGAGTCAAAAGGAGTAGGTTTTTCTTCATGCGATACATCATTTATTTATAGGGTGAATCCATTTGCGGGGCAAAGATAGAGGGCAAAGTCCCCGCCGAGCGTTAGGCCTTCCCCGTGGAAGTTTCTGCCAGAGGCCCAACAGCCGATGGGGATACCGTGGAAGTTTCTGCCAGGGACCACCCGCTGCCCGCGCTATCCCCAATCGATCTCTATTTTTGTCCGCGCGAATAGCAGCTATCTCAACAAAATAACCCCCACACCCAGTATGCAACGATCCATCCTAAGAATCATCGCGCCGACCCTCCTCTTCTGGGCGGGCATCGCCGGCGGAACACAGGCGCAAAGCCTGGAGCAGGCTAAGCAGTTGTACAACGAAGGCCGATACGCGGAGGCCAAACCGCTCTTCGAACAACTCGTCACCCAATCGCCCGCCAATACCTCCTACAACCTCTGGTACGGCGTCTGCTGCTACGAGACCGGTTCCCTCGACACGGCCGAGCGATACCTCACGGCGGCCCACCGACGCAAGTCGCCCGAATCCAACCGCTACCTGGCCGACCTCTACACGCGCACCTACCGCTTCGACGAAGCCGCCACGATGCTCCGCGGACACATGGCGCAGCTGAAAAAGAAACGCGGCGCCGACACTACGCCCATCGAGAATCAGCTTCAGGCGCTGGAGAAGATGCAGCGCATGCAGGAGAAAACGGAGGTGGTACGCGTGATTGACAGCATGGTGGTCGATAAGGATCGCCTGCTCTCCACCTATTTCCTGAGCGACGACAACGGCCGCCTCGTGCCCTACGCCACGCTCTTCCCTAACGCGGCCAATGCCCTCGGCGCCTCGCCCGTCTACGTCAGCCCACGTGGCGACCGCGCCACCTACGCCCGCATCCAGGACGGCCACAGCGCCCTCTTCACCCAGTCGAAACTGCAAAACGAATGGGCCGACGAGCAGCCGCTCTTCCCCACCGACTCGGCCGATAACAACTATCCCTTCGTGGCTGGCGACGGCGTCACGCTCTACTTTGCCTCCCGCGGACACGGCTCCATCGGCGGCTACGACCTCTTCGTCACCCGCTACAACATCGCCACCAACGCCTACCTCGCCCCCGAGCAGCTCGGCATGCCCTTCAACTCGCCCGCGAACGATTACCTCATGGTCATCGACGAGGCCAAAGGCGTAGGCTGGTTCGCCACCGACCGTAATCAACCCGCAGGGCGCGTCTGCCTCTACCTCTTCGTCCCCAACGAAGCCCGCCCGCGCGTCAGTGAAGACATCGACCCCGAGCGCCTCCGCACCCTCTCTGCCCTCACCTCCCTTCGCGCCACCTGGCCTGAGGGTTCGGACTACGAACCCCTCATCTCTGCCGCCCGCACCAATGCGGACGCCACCAGCAAAAAGCAAGCGCAAGAGTTTGAGTTTATCATCAACGACAACACCGTCTACTATTCCGAGCGCGACTTCCGCAGTGCCGACGCCGCCGAAGCCTTCGAGAAGGCCGCCACGCTGCGCAAACAGGCCGAGGTCATCGAGGAGCGTCTGCGTGACGCCTATGCCGCTTACGAGAAAAGCAGCAAGGCCGACCGTGCACAACTCCGCGCCGCCATCCGCGCCGATGAGCGCACCCTCGACGACCTCCGCACCCAAACCAAAACCTGGGAAAAGCGTGCCCGCAATGCCGAGAACCGAACAATCATCAAATGAAGACTATTATGGATACGAAAACGACCCCCATCCCGCCGTCCGAACTGATCATCAACAGCGACGGCAGCATCTTTCATCTGCACCTGAGACCGGAACAACTGGCCGACCGCATCGTGCTGGTGGGTGATCCCGACCGTGTGACTATGATCGGGAAGTACCTCAGCGACATCGAGTGCGACGTCTGCAACCGTGAGTTCCACAGCATCACCGGCCACTACGCCGGCAAACGCCTCACCATCCTCTCGCACGGCATCGGCGGCGACAACATCGACATCGTCGTCAACGAGCTCGACGCCCTCGCCAACATCGACTTCTCCACCCGTCTGCCGCGTGAGACTCCCCGCGTGCTGACCATGGTGCGCATTGGCACCTGCGGCGGTCTGCAACCTTGGTCTCCCATTGGCACCTACGTGGCCGCCGAGCGTGCCGTCGGATTTGATGGCGTGCCCTACTTCTATGCCGACACCGAGCGCGTCCGTGACCTCCCGCTCGAGGCAGCCCTCCGCTCGCAACTCAGCTGGCGCATCGACGGCCTCCGCCCCTACGCCATCCCCGCCGACCCCGAACTGACCGACCGCATTACCCAAGACGACATCGTGCGCGGCATCACCATCGCCACCTGCAGCTTCTACGGTGCGCAAGGTCGCTCGCTCCGTCTCCCGTTGGCCGACCCGGATCTGAACGCCAAGGTCGAGGCCTTCGAGTTCGATGGCCGACAGATCGGCAATTTCGAGATGGAGAGCGCCTCGCTCGCCGCACTGGCCGCCCTGTTGGGCCACCGTGCACTGACCGTCTGCTGCGTCATCGCCGGGCGCGTAGCCAAGAACATGAACGTGGACTACAAGGCCAGCATCGTCAGCCTGATCGAGAAAGTGCTGGAGCGGATCTAAGCGTGCGCTTTATTGGATAATAGATGAGACGCAACAGGTGTTGGGGACATTCCTCCTCAACACCTGTTTGCTGTTTCTATGTCTGGGGCATTCAAGCCGCCTGCGTTCACACCCTAGCACGTACCGCTCCTAAACATTCCCCCTCATACTACTTTATTGCATATACAATCACATGAGAATCGTTGTCACCGGCCTCCGAGGATTCCCCGGCATACAGGGCGGAGTAGAAACCCATTGCGAAGAATTATGCCCCCGCATTGCCGCCTTAGGAGGCGACATCACCGTAACGCGCCGCAAACCCTTCATCAAAGAGCGTCCCCCCTACACCACCTATCAAGGCGTCAAGTTCAAAGACCTCAATGCCCCCCAGAAAAGCGGCTTTGAAGCAGCCATACACACCTTCCGCAGCGTTTGGTATGCCTATCGCACAAAAGCTGATCTCATCCATATTCAAGCCATCGGCCCAAGCATCGCCATCCCCTTGGCCAAGCTGCTCGGACTGAAAGTTGTGGCCACTCACCACGGCCCGGACTACGACCGGCGGAAATGGGGACGACTGGCTCGGTTCATCCTGCGTGCTGGCGAATGCTTTGCGGCCCGATGGGCGGACGAGGTGATCGTCATCTCCACCGTCATCCAAGACATCCTCAAGAAGAAATACAATAGAACCAACGTCCACCTGATTTATAACGGTGTCACACGGCCTCCTCGGACTGACTCCACCGACCAAATCTGCGCCTGGGGATTGACGCCCAAGAGATACATCTTAGCTGTGGGGCGCTTCGTGGAAGAAAAAAACTTTGACAAGCTCGTGAGTGCCTTCTCTCAAGCCCATCTGCCGGCAGATTACCGCTTAGTGATAGCCGGAGATGCGGATCATGAAAGCCCCTATTCCAAGTCGCTCAAAGCAGCCGCAAAGGCGCACGGAGTCGTCCTAACAGGCATGATCAAAGGCAGCCCACTACAGGAACTGTATGCGCATGCCGGACTGTTCGTCCTCCCCTCCTCACACGAAGGGCTACCCATCACGTTGCTCGAGGCCATGAGCCATCAGATCCCAGTCTTGGTGAGCGACATCCCCGCAAACAACGCTGTGGGTCTGCCCGCTGACTGTTATTTTCATTATGACGAAGCCCACTCCATCGAGGAGCTGACTAAAGCCATCGAGGAGAAAGTGCATCATGGCGTTGCCCACACCTACGACCTGAGGCGCTATGACTGGGATCACATCGCCCAACAGACCTATGCTGTCTATCTCCAAACCGTTCAGCGGAAAAAGGGCTAATCAAGGAGCGTATCGTCATTCACTCTCGCGAGCGACTCACCAGCATTCAAAACAATAGCCCCTGGCAACTGAGTTGCCAGCTCACTTTTGACCCAGCGGAGGCGGCAACTGAGTTGCCAGCTCACTTTTGATCCAGCGGAGGCGTCAACTGAGTTGCCAGCATCACTTTTGATCCAGCGGAGGCGTCAACTGAGTTGCCAGCGTCACTTTTGATCCAGCGGAGGCGTCAACTGAGTTGCCAGCGTCACTTTTGACCCAGCGGAGGCGGCAACTGAGTTGCCAGCTCACGTTTGATCCAGCGGACTGGCAACAGAGTTGCCGGCAAGGCCCATTTTTCATTTTCGAGATTGTCGCACGGCCTTTTTCGATGCGTAGGTCCAATCGGGTTGGACTTATTGGGCCGAAGTGGCCCATGCTTTTCGCCTATCGAGAAATCCAATCAGGAATCCAGTGACGGCAAAGAAGATCCAATCCAGCCCGACGGCATGCAGGGGCACGTGGGCTCCGTAGAAGCTGCCGAAGGCGCCGAGAGGTATTTGGGCGGCTTCGAGGCCGGAGATGAGCGCCGAGATGAGCGTCAGGCCGACCGTCCAGGCGTAAACACTGCGTCGGCCTCCAAAGCGGCGATGCAAGAAGGCAAGTGCGATGAGCACGATGGCCAGCGGATAGAGGAACATGAGCACGGGAATGGCTGCGGAGATGATCGTCTTCAGCCCGAATGTGCCGACGGCGAAGGAGACGATGACGAACGCCACGGCGTAACCCTTGTACGACAGGCCGCCGAACTGCGCATGGAAGTAACTGGCACAGGCCGTGACGAGACCGATGCTGGTGGTTAGGCAGGCCAGCAACACGATCACAGCCAGGATCAGCGCTCCGGGTTCGCCGAAGAGCAGTCGGGCGGATCCGGCCAAGACGGGCGCACCCGTGTCGAGGATGCCGAGCTTCTCCACGCTGGCAGCGCCCAGTTCGGCGATGAAGATGTAGACCAGGCCCAAGCAGCCGATGGCGATCATGCCAGCGCGCATGGTGGCGCCCATCACCTCACGGCGTGTCGTGGCGCCATGCTGCGTGACAAACTCAATCACCAGGATGCCGAACACGAACGAGGCCAGTGCGTCGAGCGTGTTGTAGCCGTCGATGAAGCCCTGCAGGAGGGCGACGGTAGGCGATCCGTAGGCCGATGTCGGCGCGCCGGGTGTGCCTATGGGTGTGATCAACGATTTAACGATGAGGATGACGATCGTGGTCAGCAGTATGGGCGTCAAGACTCCGCCGATGCGTCCGACCAGTTTTTGGGGGTTGATGGAGAGCCAGAGGGTGACGAGGAAGAAGACGATAAGGAAGACGATCTGTGCCCAATAGCCCGCGTCGGGAGAGAGGAAGGGGCGGACGGCAATCTCGAAAGAGACGGTGCCCGTGCGGGGGATGGCGAAGGCGGGGCCGATGGAGAGGTAGAGAGCCAGCGTGAAGAGTATGCCGAAGAGTGGGTGTACGCGGCTAGCCAGTTCCTGCACATTGCGGCAGCCAGAGTAGCCCATCGCCAAGACGCCGGCCAGGGGCAACCCGACGCCGGTAAAGACGAAGCCCGTTATGGCCCACCACACGTTTGTTCCCGCCCGTTGACCTAAGGCGGCGGGGAAAATCAGGTTTCCGGCTCCGAAGAAGAGGGCAAACAACATCAATCCGACGGCGAGGTAAGCACGTCGTGTCATTCGAGTAGAATTGGGGTCAGGCATGAGATAAAGTGTTTTAGAGGTGTGAATGAATAGTTAGAGTGGCGGCTCATTCATGGTTAAGCTGAAGAGACGCCGGTGGGGGGGATCCATTTGAGGTAAGGGAAAAGGAGAGGCCCTGCCGGCCATTCTATGGTGTCGAACAGACCGACAGGGCCTCTTTCTATAGCAGGGCCTTGTTGCCTTTTGTGGGGGCCCTGGCTAAGGATCAATAGCCGAAGATGTCTTCCGGGGAGAGGATCTTAACCTCACCCAGCGAACGCAGCTTGTTCATGTCAATGTCCTTCGAACTGCCCAGGACAGCGTAGTGATACGTGCGCCCCTTGACCCACTTCTCTTGGAAGGCCTTGACGTCGGCCAGGGTCATGTGCTGCACCTTTTCGAAGACGGCCTTGTTGCGGTCGTAGTCGACGCCCATCTCTTGGGCATAGAGGTATTGCCAGAGCACATCGCTCTTTACCGAACGCTCGGTGCGTAGGCGAGCCAGGATAGCGTCTTTGGCGATCTTGAAGGCGGCTTCACTCTCGGGCATATTGTTGATGATCTCCATGAAGGCGTCGATGGCTTGCGACATCTTGTCGTTCTGCGTAGCTACGAAGGCCTGGAAGGCGTAAGGACGTGCCTTGTTGGAGGGGGTGATCAGGACAGCGTTGGCCGAGTAAGCCAGACCGCGCGATTCGCGCATCTCTTGGAAGACGATGGCGTTCATGCTGCCGCCGAAATACTCGTTGTAGAGCGTCACGCCGGGATCGTTGGCTACGTCGAACGGTTCGCCACGGTTGGAGTACTGGAGGTAGTAGACCTGCTTCGCGTTGTATTCGGCCAGCATGACGGCGTTGGTCGGTGTCTGCACGGGCATGAGGAGCTTCTTAGCGACCGGCGTAGGCTTGTCGGCTGTGCGGTGCAGTTGGTCGATGTTTTTGAGGACGTCAGCCTCGGCACCGGGGCCGTAGTAGAGCACGGAGTGTTGCTTGGTGAAGAGGTCGCGCACCTTAGCCAGCAGCGTGTTCGAGCTGAGAGCCTTCAGCGCATCGTTCGTCAGCGTGGTGGCTTTGATGTGCTCCGGTCCGTACATGACGTAGCGACGGAGGGCACCGAAGTTGCGGGCTTGATTCAGCTTGGCGTCGGCGCGAGCCTTGATGTGGTCGGCCTTGAGGTTGGCGAGCACGTTCTCGTCCGGCTTAGCGTCAGCGATCAGCTCCTCCATCAGCTTGAGGGCCTTGGGCATGTTTTCGCTGAGTCCACTAACAGAGATGTAGCAACGCTCGTCGGTTACGGAGGCGTTGAAGGAGCAGGCGATGTCGAAGAACTCTTTCTTGATTTCGGCGGGCGACTTCTTGCTTGTGCCGAGGTAGCTGAGATAGTCGAAGGCGGTGCCGAGTGTGGCGTCGTGGTTGCGACCCATATCGAAGACGTACATCACTTCGAAGACGTCCGTCGTCTCGTTCTTCTTATAGAGCAGTGGCAGGCCAGACTTCAGCTTGGCAGTGCTCATGTCTTTTTTGAAGTCTACGAAGACGGGTTCGATCGGCTTCACGGGGGTCTGCTGGATCTCACGGAGGAAGGCGCTAGAGGCGTCGCGATTGGTGGCGATCGGTGTGATCTCCGGCTTGTCGATCTTCTTGAATCCCGGCTGACCCTCGCGTTTGAAAACTACGGCGTAGGCGTTCTCGCCGAGCTTTTCGTTGGCAAACTTGACGATGTCTGCCTTCGTGATCTTCTCCATGCGTTCGATCTGATGCACCATGTCGGCCCAGCTGACGCCGTTGATGAACGATTCTACGTAGGCATTGGCGCGGCCTCTGTTCGAGTCGTATTCGCGCATCAGCTCGAGCTTGTAGTTGGCAATGCAGGCGCGGAGCAGCGACTCGTCGAAGTCGCCCTTGCGCAGCTTGGCCACCTCCTCGAGCAGCAGGTCGCGGGCCTGCTCAAGCGTCTGACCCTCTTTGGGCCGTGCGTTGAGGAGAAACATGCCGTAGTCAGAGAACATGTAGGGGTAGCAGTACGAGGAGAGCACTTTTTGCGCTTGGATCAGGTCGAGGTCGATGAGGCCCGCCTGGTCGTTATAAAGCAGCGAGGAGGCGAGGATGGCCAGATCGTTATCGGCCGAAGCCGTACCGTTGAGGCGCCATGCCAGGCTGACGTTCGCAGCTTCTACGCCACGCACTTCTTTCGTGGTGGGGTGGGTGAGTGGCGTCTCGGGTTTGAAGTTCGACTTGGGCAGGTTATAGTTCGGCTTCATGTTGCCGAAATACTTCTTGATGATGGCGACCATCTCGTCCGGATCGAAGTCGCCAGAGAGACAGATGGCCATGTTGTTGGGCACATACCAGGTCTCGTAATAGCGCTTGATGTTCGTGATCGAGGGGTTCTTGAGGTGCTGCTGGGTGCCGATGACGGACTGTGTGCCGTAGGGGTGATTGAAGAAGAACATCGAGCGGAGGGTGTCGATCACGGTTCGGGAGTCGCTGGCCAGCCCCATGTTGTACTCCTCATAGACGGCCTCAAGCTCGGTGTGGAAGCCGCGGATGACGCTGTTTTGGAAGCGGTCGGCTTGGATCTTGGCCCAGTTCTCGACTTGGTTCGAGGGGATGTCCTCGACGTAGCAGGTGACGTCGAAGTTCGTGTACGCGTTTGTCCCCTTGGCGCCGATGGCGGCCATTAGCTTGTCGTATTCGTTGGGGATGGAATGCTTCGAGGCCTCGTTGCTGATGCTGTCGATGCGTCGATAGAGGGCCTTGCGTTCGGCCTCGCCGGTGGTCTTGCGATAGACTTCGAAGAGGCGTTCGATCTCGTCGAGCATGGGTTTTTCGGCTTCATAGTTCGAGGTTCCGAAGTGGGTGGTGCCTTTGAACATGAGGTGCTCGAAGTAGTGCGCCAGGCCGGTTGTTTCGGCCGGATCGTTCTTTCCGCCTACGCGGACAGCGATGTAGGTTTGGATGCGCGGCTCCTCTTTGTTGACGCTCATGTAGACCTTCAGACCGTTGTCGAGGGTGTAGATGCGTGTCTTCATAGGGTCGTTGGGCACGCTTTCATAAGTACGTGTCTGTGCTTTTATGCCTACAACACCAAGTAGCAGGAGCAAAGACAAAC
>CALHPT010000292.1 GCA_938036405.1 uncultured Tannerella sp. | reverse complement strand
GGAACATACGCTTCGGTTTGAACATTCAGTCTATTACACACATCATCATTTTATTACTCGTTTGATTTCTCCCTGAGACCATCCGTTACTTTTTTGAGGGAGGTAACGTACCAGTCTTCGCTCTCCTCTCTTTTTCAAACCGTCTCTTTTCTTTTCAAGAGATCCAATAAGTATTGGCCGTAGGGATTTTTCGCCATCGGAGCAGCATTGTGCTCCAGTTGGGTGGCGTCAATCCAACCTTGTCGATAGGCAATCTCTTCTATGCAGGCGATCTTGAGCCCTTGGCGCTTCTCGATGACTTCGACGAAGGTGGAGGCTTCAGCCAGCGAAGCGTGTGTCCCGGTGTCAAGCCAGGCAAATCCGCGTCCGAGGAGTTCGACTTTCAGGCGCTGCTTGTCCAAGAAGGCTTGATTCACGGATGTGATCTCAAGCTCTCCGCGGGCCGATGGCTTGATGTGGTGTGCGATATCTACCACTTCGTTGGGATAGAAGTAGAGGCCAACCACGGCGTAGTTCGATTTTGGATGTTCCGGTTTTTCTTCAATCGTGAGTACGTTGCCCTGAGCGTCGAACGTCGCTACGCCGTACCGCTCGGGGTCGTTGACGTAATAACCGAATACGGTTGCGTTTTGTTTGTCAGTTGCGTTGAAAACGGCGCTTTTTAACATTCGGGTGAAGCTCTGGCCGTAGAAGATATTGTCGCCCAGGACGAGGCAGACGTCGTCATTTCCAATGAAATCGGCTCCGATGAGGAAGGCTTGTGCCAGTCCGTCGGGCGAGGGCTGTTCGGCGTATTCGAAGCGAACGCCCCAATCCGATCCGTCGCCCAGGAGACGGCGGAAGGCGGGCAGGTCTTGGGGGGTGGAGATGACGAGTATCTCGCGGATGCCGGACAGCATGAGCACCGAGATGGGGTAATAAATCATGGGTTTGTCGTAGACGGGGATCATCTGTTTGGAGATGCCCTTGGTGATGGGGTAGAGGCGTGTGCCGGAGCCTCCGGCCAGGACGATTCCTTTCATCTGTAGTGTTGTATTTACGGGGTTGTTATGATGGGTTTGTTTATCCGTCGTGCTTGTCCCGCTTTCGGGGGTTGGAGCGGCGGATATGGCGCAAAAGTATGCCAATCTTGTCAGGTGATTGGCGTCCGACCGGCTGTTGGCGGCTTCATCAGGGCTTCGATGCAAGAGGAGGCGCCGTAGTCTATAAAAATGGTTTGTGTAGATGGTGAGTGTAAGATTTATAAGCTATGAAAGTTATTCCACGTATGAAATATAAC
The DNA here is from genome assembly GCA_938036405.1 of uncultured Tannerella sp. Lineage (GTDB taxonomy): Bacteria > Bacteroidota > Bacteroidia > Bacteroidales > Tannerellaceae > Tannerella. The sequence goes on along the minus strand of CALHPT010000292.1, from coordinate 149 downwards.
TTTTATAGCCTATGAAAATAGTTCTCTCTATGGATAGAAAGCCTTATAGGCTATGATAAGTTGTTTTGATAATGATAGTAGTCTTTATTTACTATATGGATAGGAGTCTGGATAAATAGAGATATTCATAGGCTATGAAAGTTATGCTA
>CALHPT010000291.1 GCA_938036405.1 uncultured Tannerella sp. | reverse complement strand
TCATGTGATTGTACGGTACAATGGGCCGAAAAAGTTTTTTTCAAGCGATTGTACGGTACAATTGGTCCAAAGGGTCTCGTGCGATTGTACGATACAATTGCCAGAAAGGGTCTCATGTGATTGTATGATACAATTGCTTGAAAGGGTATCTCGCCATTGTACGATACAATTGGCCCATAACAACAGAAGGAGCCGATAATCGATCGATTATCGGCTCCTTCTGCTTGGGATAACTATCTGCGATAAACAGTCCGCAACTACTCCGGTTGCGATTCGCTCAGCATGTCCGGGGAAGCCTTGGCCTCGAGGGCTCGCTGGCGCAGTTCGGCAAGCAGCGTCTGCGCCTCGCGGTCATGCCGAATCTTTTTGATGGCCTTCTTGGCCGCTATTTGTTGCGATTCCTTTTTGGTATAGCCCGCGCCTGTTCCGAAGGGGACGTCCTCGATGTGGACCGTGCTCTGGAACATGCGGTTGCCGTTCTCGTCGGTCAACGTCTCGTTCAGGACAAAGGCGATGCGCAGCTTCGCTTTCTGTCCCCATTCCAAGAGGTTCGACTTGAAGTTCACTTCCTTCTGCGCCACCTTGTCGAGCGGCGCGTAGCGGTCTATCATGCGTTCCTGCACGAAGCGTCGGCAGCGCCGGTAGCCCTGATCCAGGTAGATGGCGCCGATGAGCGCCTCGAGGGCGTTGCCGAGGATGTAACTGTTATGCGTCTGCGGGCGCACGGTGGAGACCATCATCTTGTCCAGCCCCATCTCGAGGGCGATGCGGTTGAGCGTCTCGCGCTGCACGATCTTCGACCGTGTGCTGGTCAGGAAGCCCTCCTTTTGGTTGGGGAAGTGTTTGTAGAGGATGTCGGCCACGGCGATGCCCAGCACGGCGTCGCCCAAGAATTCCAGCCGCTCGTTGTCGCTGGCGTGCTTGCCCGTGGGCGTGTTGTGCGACGAGCGGTGGGTGAAGGCCTGCTCATAGAGCCACATGTTGTTCGGATAAAATCCCAACATGCGATACATCGATGAATAAGGCTCCTTGTTCCGAAGAACAAAGAGCCTTGCTATCATTTGGAAAAAACGATTCACCGTTACTTCTCGAATTTCTTGACGATCACGCTGGCATTATGCCCGCCGAAGCCGAACGTGTTAGAAAGCGCCGCGCGAACGGTGCGTTTCTGGGCCTTATTGAAGGTGAAGTTCAGCTTGTAGTCGATCTCCGGATCGTCGTCGCCTTCGGCATGGTTGATCGTCGGCGGTACGATATCGTTCTTCACCGCCAGCACCGATGCCAATGCCTCGACAGCTCCGGCGGCACCGAGCAGGTGACCCGTCATCGACTTCGTCGAACTGATGTTCAGGTCGTAGGCATGATCGCCAAATACTTGTTTGATGGCACGCACTTCGGAGATGTCGCCGATCGGCGTTGACGTTCCGTGTACGTTAATATAATCGATCGCGTCGGGCGTGAGGCCGGCGTCTTCCAGTGCATTCTGCATGACAAGGATGGCGCCCAGACCGTCGGGGTGACTGGCCGTCAGGTGATGCGCATCGGCCGAAAGGCCCGTGCCCACAACTTCGGCGTAGATCTTCGCCCCACGTGCCACAGCGTGCTCCATCTCTTCCAAGATCAGCCCTGCGGCACCTTCGCCGAGCACGAATCCGTCGCGGCTGCCGCTGAACGGACGTGAGGCTGTTTGCGGAGAATCATTTCGCGTCGAAAGCGCATTCATGGCGTTGAATCCGCCCACGCCTACGATAGCTACAGCTGCTTCCGATCCGCCGGCCACAATCACGTTGGCCTTACCCAGTCGGATGTAATTGAACGCATCGGCGATCGCATTCGTCGACGACGCGCAGGCTGAAACGGTGGCAAAGTTTGGCCCCCGAAATCCGTATTTGATCGAGATATGTCCCGCTGCAATGTCTGCAATGATCTTAGGGATGAAGAAGGGATTGAAGCGTGGTCCACGCTCATCGCTGTAGTCCCGCACCTCGTCCTCGAACGAACGGATACCACCGATACCGGCCGCGAAGATCACTCCGATCCGATTCAGGTCTTCCTTCTCCAGGTCCAATGCCGCGTCTTCGATCGCTTCCGTAGCCGAGACGAGCGCCAGCTGAGCATAGCGGTCGAACTTGCGCGCCTCTTTCCGGTCAAAGTGTTGTGATGCGTCGAAGCCCTTCACTTCGCAGGCGAACTGCGTCTTGAATTTGGAAGCATCAAACTGAGTGATAGGCCCAGCGCCACTCACCCCGTTCAGTAACGCCGCCCACGTTTCCGGGGCGGTGTTTCCGATCGGAGTGATGGCTCCAAGGCCCGTCACTACGACTCTTTTTAATTCCATGACGAATAAAAAGCGTGGTGGTTACTTCGCGTTTGCTTCGATATAAGCAATGGCGTCTCCTACCGTGGAGATCTTTTCAGCCTGATCATCCGGAATCGAAAGACCGAACTCTTTCTCAAACTCCATGATCAACTCTACTGTGTCGAGAGAGTCTGCACCCAAGTCGTTGGTGAAGCTCGCTTCGTTCGTTACTTCCGATTCCTCGACACTCAATTTGTCCACAATAATCGCCTTTACGCGAGATGCTACATCAGACATAATTCTAAGTTTTAAAGATTAGTGTAATACGACATTTTTACATTTGCGCCGCAAAGGAAAGTATTTTCTACCGTCACACATTGGTTTCACCCTATAAAAAACCCCAAATCCTGCACATTCGCACTTTGTTTGTGCACCATATGGCTCCATAATCGAAATGAAACGAATAGCTATCCTCGCCTCAGGCAACGGCAGCAATGCCGAAAATATCACGCGATATTTCTCTGAAAACACCTCTGTACGCGTTGTTCTAATCTGCTCAAACAATCCTCGTGCACGTGTACATGAGCGTGCTGCGCGCCTGGGTATTCCTTCCCTCTCTTTTTCCAATACGGACTTTGCCGACGGTGCATCGGTACTTAAGAGTCTGTCCGAGGCCAAGATTGATTTCATCGTGTTGGCCGGGTTCATGAATAAAATCCCCGACGTGATGCTTCAGGCATACCCGGAGAAGATTATAAATATTCATCCAGCTCTCCTTCCTCGCCACGGTGGTAAGGGCATGTATGGCATGCACGTGCATGAGGCGGTGATCGCGGCTGGCGACAAGGTGACGGGCATCACGATACATTATATTAATAGTCGATACGACGAAGGCCGTATCATCTTTCAAGCACAATGCCCTGTGTTACCGGGCGACAGTGCATTGGAGATTGCCGCGCGTGTTCATGCACTTGAATATGCCTACTACCCGCAGGTGATTGAGCACGTGGTATGTGGAAGTCCCCTGCCCGATCAGGCCTGACCGCTAGGCCACACGTCTATGGCAAAGACGCTCATCATCCGACTATCGGCCATTGGCGACGTGGCTATGACTATCCCTATCATTTATTCCGTCGCGCGTGCTCATTCCAAGGACACGTTTACGGTGCTAACACAGCCCTTCCTTACCTCTCTCTTCATTCACCGTCCAGAGAATGTGACTCTCATTGGAGTCGATACGAAAGGCGCAGAGCGGTCGCTATGGGGTGTGTTTCGATTGGCTTTCAGGCTGACGCACGAGCGATTCGATCGGGTAGTGGATCTGCACAATGTCATTCGTAGTCGAGCGATTGGAGTTGTATTTCGGTTATGGGGTGTGCCAGTCTATCGGCTCGACAAAATGCGGGAGGAACGCCGGGCATTGACGGCGCGTCCGCCCAAAACGATCCGCCCACTACGCTCCGTGACGGAGCGCTATGCTGACGTCTTTCGGGCAGCCGGATTTCAGTTCTCACATACGTTCCGATCGCTTTTTGCATCGCATCCGGCTGACGAGGCCGTGATCTGCGAGATGGCCGGACAGAAGGTCGGCTATTGGGTAGGCATTGCTCCTTTTGCCCGCCATACGGGCAAGATCTATCCGCCTGCACAAATGGAGCGAGTGATCGAACTTCTATCCGGACGCGGAGACGTCACTGTTTTTCTGTTTGGGGGAAAGGGAGAAGAAAAGGAGACGCTCGACCGATGGGCTTCAGAGCGGTCGCAGGTGCGGAGCATGGCTGGCCGCTATACGTTCGACCAGGAGCTGGCCTTGATCAGTCGTTTGGATGTGTTTCTCTGTATGGATTCGGCCAACATGCACTTTGCAGCGCTCGTCGGTACGCCGGTCGTCTCCGTCTGGGGCGCCACGCACCCCTTTGCAGGCTTCTATCCGTATGGACTATCGCCGGAGAACGCCATCCAAGAGGAGCTAGATTGCCGCCCCTGCTCCATATTTGGTGACAAGCTCTGCCATCGTGGCGACTGGGCCTGCATGACGCGTATACGCCCCGAGCGAATCGTGCGGAAGGTCGAGGAGCGGCTCGGGGGAGTCAAGCCATAATCACATTTCGCTTTCGAGCTGCAGAGCCATGGCTTCTTCCGCCTGGCTCTCATTCAGCAGCTGTTCGATAGATGCGTGTACTGGCCGTTTGGCCTTGGTTATACCTGTACAGGATTCTGCTTGGTTGCGGTGGTTGCATTCGGGACACAGTCCGCGAATGTTGAGACAGAGACTCTCGACAGAAAATCCTTCTTCAATTGAAATGGCCGAATGCAAGTTTGGCTGATCCAAATCAAAGATGCGGTTGCATGAGTGACATTGGAAATGGGCGTGTGTATTGACATCCCCGTCGAAACGGGCATTGCGTCCGTCAATGTCGACCATGATTGCCACCCCCTTGCGGATGAACAGTTTCATTGTGTTATAAACCGTTGTTTTGGAGAGTGAAGGTATCTTTGGCAAAAGCTGCAGATAAATCTCTTCTGCCGTGGGATGGGTGTGATTATCCAACAGAAATTGCATAATAGCTATCCGCTGGGTAGAGGGTCTGATGTCATGATCCATCAAGTATTTCCGCGTTAATCTCGGCTCTGTCTGCTTCATGTGAAATTTCTTTTTATTGAGAGCAAAGATAGAAAGATTATCCACTGATATACGTCGCAATAGACATACATGCTGCAAACTATACGAAGAATTTGCACGAAACACACCTCTTTATTTAAGCTGAAAAACACCTGTTTACAGAGCGGACGATGTGGGAGAAAAAGATCTGGAGCTGTCTCCCGACAACCCCAGCCAATCTGTTAGCCTTAAAATCTAACACTATATTGTAAAAAAACACGCAGCGAATATAGTGTTAGATTGCAGTTATAGTCAGACGGAAGTTACCAGAGATCTCTTTCGTTCAGATGGGGTTGAAAACGAGAATCAAAAAGCAACAAACTCCTGTTGGCAGACGAAGTACGGCGACACTCAAGCGGTCGGATTTCGAGGGAAAGTTTTTCATTGGAAGCCTAACATCCAACAGGCCAGTGCTTTGTTTGTCATCGGATGTACAGAGTGTGCTATGAAACCTTATTCCCGTATGAAGGAGTGGTTATTTCATAGACTATGATATCTCAGAGTTTTTATATGGCATAGGAAAATGCTTTTACAGTAGACTCCGTGGTCCGACAGACGGCGTACCTGCAGCGTATGAAACGACAAAAGGCAGACGAACGATAAAGTCCTAAGTGCGGTTGATTTGGAACGGCTATTCTGATCACAGGATTGTTCGTGGAGATTGATCGGAGACGGGAGGTGGAACAAGGTGTTGCATGGAAAAACAGCCCTAAACGGTCCGTAGGAATACCTGATTCAGGCATTTATGTATTTTGAGAAGGAAAACCGATGAGAAATATTTAGAATTAAGCGAAGGGAAAGGTGTAAGCAGGATAGGTAGGAGCTTGGGAATAAGGGGATAAATATGACAAAGAGGGGGAGTCTTTCATTACTTCTCACGAATAGATAGATGGAGGCAAGTCAGAGTTAAGCGTGCACATCTTTTAGGAATTAGAAGCATGTATGGAGGCTTTTAATCCTCGTTGAAATATGACGCGATATTCTGCATAAATAAAGGCGATCTGTCATTTTTATGAGTGGATGTTTTGACTTGAGGGATGGTGTCTTTAGGCTGCCTAAAAATACACAACCCGCGTTTCATTAACATTTAAATATGCGTAACTTTACGCATAGGCAGGCGGAGGAGTTGGGTGTAACTTTGCCCTCGAAATCAAAACCCAATACGATGATGGCGGAAAAGATTAGCAGAGAGGTCTTAGTGATGCGAGCCAAGCATTTAGATCGCTATTGTGAGTTGCTCATTGAGCAATGTGAAAATTGGTTGGCACCTATAGATTATGACGAGGAGTTCATCTGGAGACGCAAGAAGACAGCTCGAAAACGGGATGAATCCTCGGATCAAAAGTCGAAATGAACGAGAGAAGAATACATACAAAACATTTAATCTATACGAATCATGGCTTATACAGAGACTACAAGCACGAGCTACGGCCAACGTCTGGCTGGCTCAGCAAAAGGAATGATAGGCGGGTTGATGATGTTCATCATCGGTACATGCCTGCTGTGGTGGAACGAGGGACGATTTGTAAAGACGGCCAAGGCGATCGGCGATGCAGCATCGTACGTAGAGTCTATCGCAGACGTATCGAGGCTTGACGCGTCACTCAATGGTAAGCTGATCCATGCATCGGCCTTTGCCGACACGAAGGATTCGCTTACGGACGACATGTTCGGCGTGCGCGAAGTGGCTATTCGGCTTGACCGGAAAGTCGAGTACTACCAGTGGGTAGAAAACGCACAAACGAAAGAGCGCGAGAAGATCGGCGGTGGGAAGGAAACCACAACGACGTACACCTACGAAAAGAAGTGGGTGGACAAACCTGTGAACTCGGACGAATTCAAAGATCCGCAGTACCAGAGTGCGAACAAGGTGTTGAGTGAGGTGGAGGAGCGCGAAGAGTTAGCGCAGAACGTGACGTTCGGGGCTTACACGCTGCCCGAGTCGTTTGTGCGATCGATCAGCGGCAGTGAGCCGGCTGAGGTGCGCATGACAGAGGAACAACACTTTACTTGGAATGAACGGTTACATGTGCTCATGCCTCAGGTGGACGAGAAGTCGTCGCTGGTACACACGAATGCGAATACGGTTTACTTGGGACTCTCGCCCAATAGTCCGCAGATCGGCGATGTGCGCGTGACATTTACGAAGGTCCCGCCGGCTGACATCTCCCTTATTGCACAGGTGGATGACTCGACATTTAAGGCCTACAAAGCCAAGAATGGGCAGAGCTTCTCGCGGGTGCAGATGGGTACGGTGAGCGCGGACGAGATGATCGAGCAGGCCCGGTCAGAGAACAACATGTTGACCTGGGTGCTGCGTCTGGTGGGTGTACTGCTCATCGTGATTGGTCTGAAGGGCATGTTTGGATTGCTGCCGATGCTGTTTAAGGTGTTGCCGTTTTTGGGTAGCATAGTCGGTGCTGGTGTGGGGCTGGTCAGCTGGATATTAGGTCTGGCATGGTCTCTTATCATCATTGCTATCGCGTGGCTTGTCTTTCGGCCGATCATTGGCATCTCGTTACTTGTGCTGGCCATTGGAGGTATCGTGTTCCTGAAGACGAGGGGGAAGAAGAATATGGATGCGCAGCCCGCTCCTCAGGCTTAAGTCGGACGTTGAAGAATTATCACACAAACGATCAATATATCCTTATGAAACGCTATTGCATCTCCCTACTAGCTGTGCTGACGCTTTCGGCGTCGGCACAGACGAAAGAGTTTACGATCCTTGCCACAAACGATATGCACGCGGCGGTGGAGAACTTCTCCCGCTTCGCCGCTATCGTGGACAGTGTGCGCGCTCTGCACCCGAACTTGCTACTGCTCTCAGGCGGTGACAATCGTACGGGCAACCCGATCAACGACATGTATCCCATCACGGGCTATCCGATGGTGGCGCTAATGAACAGCGTGAAGTTTGATCTCTCAGCTGTCGGCAACCACGAGTTTGACTCCAAACTCGATGGATTTCGCGAGCTGATCAACCTCTCTAACTTCCGCTACGTATGCGCCAACATGTATCCTAACGACACGCTCCGGCTACACATCGAGCCGTATAAGTTCTTTGAGCGCGACGGCATCCGCTTTTGCATCCTTGGGCTGATCCAAGTGAATCGCAACGGTATCCCCGATGCGCACCCGGACGCTATGCGGGGAATCACCTTCCGTTATCCCAACGACGTAGCGCCGGAGTACAAGTGGCTGCGCGACCGTTGCGATGTGCTCATCCTGCTTACTCACAACGGCTATGAGGCGGACATTGAGCTGGCTAAGGTCTTCCCCGAGGCGGACCTCATCGTCGGTGGACATTCGCACACGGCGCTTGAGGGCAATCATCTGCACAGCGGTGTGCTGATCACGCAAGCGGGCAAGAAGCTGGCGAACGTGACCGAGATCAAGCTGAAGCTGCAAGACGGTAAGGTCATTGACAAGCAGGCGCGCCTGATCCATATCGCAGATTTCCCCCGCATCAATCCGGAGGTGCAGGCGATGGTGGATAAATTCAGCGACAACCCTGTCCTCAACCGCGTGCTGACGCAGGTGCCCAACGGCTTCTCGTCGAAGCAGGAGCTGGGTTGCATGATGGCCGACGCGCAACGTGCCGCCGCGGGCGCTGACATTGCCGTGCAGAACTGCGGCGGTGTACGCTACGAGACGCTCCCTAAGGGAGGCATGACGGTGGGCGATGTGCTCCGCCTTGACCCCTTCGGAAACGAGCTGATGGTGTTCAACCTCACCGGCGCCGAGGTGAAGGAGCTTCTGAAGGCTATCTGCCGCGCTGACGACTACGGCCCCGCCTTCGTCTCGGGCATCACGTACCAGATCGATCTGGGGCGCACCAATCGCGAGGTGAAAGGCATCAAGGTGCGGGGCGAGAAGGGTGGCAAGTTTGACGAGAAGCGCACCTACAAGGTGGCTTTGAACAGCTATGTCGCTTCCGTTGCCGATTACAAACGCGGCGATAAGGACGGCACGAATTTGCATGTCAAGTCTGCCGACGAGATTATTAAGTACCTCGAGAAGCACCCGTCGATTGACTATAAGGGTGCTGTCTGCCGCACTTACACGGGCGGTGAGGATATGGAGAAATGAACGAGTAAAACGTCTTCTTAACTCTGTCGGTCGTGAAAAGGTAAGCGACCGAATACAGGAAGGGGCCCCCTCTTGGCGAGGAGACCCCTTCTACTTTTTTATCTGAGGATGTTATCCTCGGGGTGTCTCATAAATCCGATCACATGACGTCTGGCGTCCCCTCCGTCGGAGCCGCCACACCATCGCCACCATTGTCCGTGATGTTCACGATGCGATCTACCACATAACGCGAATAACCGCGCCAGGGCAAGGCACCGAGATACTCCGTGTAGTGCAGCTCGACCGTCTTGCCACCGGCGTTCATCAGCTGTTCGGCCACCTCTTTGTCAGAGACGGAGAAGATGAACTCGTTCGACTGGAAGCCGCCCGTATCGGCCGGACGAATGCCCGCTTGGATGAGTCGGCCCTCGTAGGTCTTGAAGACAAGCCCCTTGTGAACGACGTAGTTCAGTCGGCCAGACTTCATGCCCGTGGCAAACGGGAAGTAGTAATAGAATCCACCCACGGCCAGCAAGACGACCAGCACGATGGGCACAACGATGATGAGCATCCGGCGCAGCTTGCGGCGGCGTTGCTCGGCGCGTTCTACTTTGTCAACTAACGTCTGCATATGCGAGGGGGGCTTTATTTGATTCCCAGCTTAGCACGCAGCGCCTTGGGCAGTGCATCCTTGTGAACGGCAACGTTGATCGTCTTGTAGGCTACGAAAGCCTCCGTGACGTACCAGATGCCTTTGTATTTCGTGTCCGTGCCCCAGGAGTTCTTCACCATGTAATACTTCCGGCCGGTTTGATCGCGGGCGATACCGTAGATGAGCATGCCATGGTCGTCCGTGGTTTGATAGTTGTCGTAGGCCTTCTGGCGCAGCTCTTGCGTGACCTTGATCTCCTTGCAGCCCGGGGCCTCGATCATCTTGCGCAGCTCCTCGTCCTTAGCCGAGCGAGAGAGGCCTACCCAACGTGCCTGGTCGGAGCCGGAGGTCTCGAGGGCCTGTACGTCGGCTGCGATGCCGATACCGTCGCGCGTGAAGCCCTTTTCGCTCACGTCTGTACCCCAAGCGAGCGTATAGCCGGAGTTGACGGCGTGGTCGATCACTTCCATCAGCTCGTTGATGGGCAGGTTGTAGCTCTCTGACCAGCGCCAGTTGTCTTCGATCTCGAGTGCGAACTGGGTGTAGAAGGGGTGGTGCGTGAAGGAGGTCAGCGAGACGTAGTCGTCGAAGTTCAGACCCAGCGATTCGCCGTAGCTCTTGGGGGTGTACTGCTTGCCTTTGTAGGTGAACTTCTCGGGGATCTTGCCCAGATAGGCGTCGATCAGGGCGTCGTAGCCCTGCTTCCAGACGGGCGAGAGCTTGCCGTTCTTGTTGCCCACGATGGCCTTGACATAGCCGGTGGCGATCTCAGCCAACTCGTTGTGCACGTGGCTGTCCTCGCCATACTGGAGGCCGGTGTAGAGTTCGTTCGGCATAGCGCCGTAGTGCTTGAAGACATAGAGCACGTCGTAGAACGAGCCGCCCTGGGCGAAGTTCAGCATGCCGTGCAGGCGGACATACTTGTCTGCCTTGTCCTTGTAAGAATGGTTGACGATGAACATCTCAGAGAGGTCCACCTCGCCCTTGCCCGTGCGGAGCAGCTCAGACTCGATAAAGCCTACGCCGGAGAACGACCAGCATGTACCCGTGCGGTGCTGGTTCTTAATCGGTGTAATCTTGAGCTCCTTCACGGTGGTAAACCGAAGGCCTTCCGGCTTGGTTTCATCCTTCTTCGCATCCTGTGCATACGTTGCGGTGAGGGCCGTCATCATGACGCCCACGCCAGCCATAGTAATCCATCTTTTCATGTTATCTATCTGTACTTTTTATGATTGGTGCGCAAATATAGACAGTGCGGCCAGAGACGAAAGCGCGGCGACGGATTGGCGGCCGGTTCGAGGGGGGTATCCGCAGCGCTCGAAGGTGAAAAGCCGTGATTTTTGGCCCCCTGCGCAACGCAGGGAGCAAAAAAGGGTGTCTTTCGGGGCCCTGCGCAACGCAGGGAGCAAAAAAGGGTCTCTTTCGGAGCCCTGCGCAACGCAGGAAGCAAAAAAGGGTCTCTTTCGGAGCCCTGCGTAACGCAGGAAGCAAAAAAGGGTCTCTTTCGGAGCCCTGCGTAACGCAGGGAGCAAAAAAGGGTCTCTTTCGGAGCCCTGCGCAACGCAGGGAGCAAAACAGGGTCTCTTTCGGGGCCCTGCGCAACGCAGGGAGCAAAACAGGGTCTCTTTCGGAGCCCTGCGCAACGCAGGGAGTGAAAAACAGCGCGTTTCGGTCCGTGCGATACGCGGCAGGTGCCTCGATCATTGATTTCGGTTTATGTGAGACCTTTGCGGCAGTTTCATCACGCGTAACACCCCTTCCTTATGAAATCGACAACGACCCGCAACCTGCTGCGACGCCGCGCCTTTCTCCTCACCCTCTTCCTCCTGCCCGTCGCCCTCTCCCTACAAGCCCAGATGCTCTTCTCGGAAAACATGACAATGAAGATCGACAGTAGCAAGCCCATCCAAGGCACATTCTCCGCCATGGTCAACTTCAAGACCGAACACGAGGAACTTTTTGAGGTCAAGACCTTCTCAAACCTCAACATTCTGATCGGTAGCAAGCGCGTGATCAACCTTATGGGCCGCTTTGAGTTCACCACCTACGGCAGCAAAGTGACCGTCAACGAGGGCGATCTCCATGCCGAGTTCCGCTACCTGCTGCAGCCCTCTTTCGAGGTCTATCCCTACGTCGAAGCCCAGTGGGCAGGCACGCGCGGCCTGATTCGCAAAGTATCGACCGGTGTACAGGCGCGTTATCGGCCGATTAATACTGAGCACAGCCTGATGTTCCTCACTACCGCGCTTTTTTATGAAGCCGAGGACTGGAAAAACCTCTCTGGCGACACCCTTAGTCCTCCGTACGGCTACAATCGCAACATCCGCCTCCATCTCTCGACCAGTTATCGCCATCGTCTCAGCGACAAATGGGAGATCACTGCCACAGCCATCCATCAGGCCAATCCACGTTATTACTTCAGTCGTGCACGCTTCGGAGGTGCCTTGGACCTGAAGTTTCACCTCTCGAAAGTCGTTGGACTGCGCGGCACGTACCGTTTCATCTACGACACCTCGCCTGTAGTCCCGATGCGAAAAATGTTGATGTTCACGAACGCCTATCTCGACATTGCGTTTTGAAAGCGTCAGGTGCCGCAAGCTGAGGACTGGAAACGCCGACCGAGGCGAGACTTCCGACTTTCGTTTTCTGCCTTTCGTTTTTTCGTTCCCACCCCCGCCTATCTTTGTCGCCCATTTTTCAGCCTCAGAGAGGCCATACATATATAGATACACCCACAACCCCTACATCACACCACAATGACGGACAAGAAAGGATTACATCTGTTGCTGATCGGATCTGGCGGACGCGAGCATGCGTTGGCCTGGAAAATGGCGCAAAGTCCGCGCCTCGGTAAGCTCTTTATCGCACCCGGCAATGCCGGAACGGCCCATCTGGGTACGAATGTCAACCTGCCTACAGGAGATTTCGAGGCGCTCGGGCGCTTCGTGGAGGCGGAGCGGATAGACCTGATCGTCGTCGGGCCCGAAGATCCGCTCGTGGCGGGCATCGCGGACTACTTTGACAGCGATCGTGCACCGCGGTGCGTGCCCGTGATAGGCCCGAAGTGCGCCGGCGCACAGCTCGAGGGCAGCAAAGACTTTGCAAAAGCATTCATGCTCCGCCACAACATCCCGACGGCCCGCCATCGCAGCTTTACCGCCGACGAGATAGACACCGCCGAGCTCTTTCTGGCCACCCTCCGCCCACCTTATGTGTTGAAAGCCGACGGACTCGCAGCCGGCAAGGGCGTGCTGATCGTCGAATCGCTTCATGAGGCACGTCAAGGACTTCGGCGCATGCTCGAGGGTCAGTTTGGCGCAGCCAGTCGCACGGTCGTTGTCGAAGAATTCCTGGAGGGCATCGAGTGCTCCGTCTTTGTGCTGACGGATGGGAAGAGTTTCGTCGTCTTGCCCGAAGCGAAGGACTATAAACGCGTGGGCGAAGGCAATACGGGGCTGAACACCGGCGGAATGGGCGCCATATCGCCCGTCGCGTTTGCTGACGACACGTTTATGCAAAAGGTACGCGAGCGGGTGATAGTCCCGACCATCAGGGGGCTGGCGTCCGAGGGCATCAACTATTGCGGATTCATCTTCTTCGGACTCATCAACGTGCAGGGCAACCCGATGGTCATCGAATACAACTGCCGCATGGGAGATCCCGAGACGGAGGTGGTGATGCCGCGCTTGAAGAACGATCTCGTGGAGCTGTTTGAGGCCACGGGGCAACAGCGTTTGTGTGATCACGAGTTGCAGGTAGACCCGCGTGCAGCTACGGCAGTCATGCTGACGAGTGGCGGGTACCCGGGCGCATACGAAAAGGGCAAAGTGATCACCGGGTTAGACGATCCGCGTCTGGCGGAGAGCATTGTCTTCCACGCCGGCACCGCTACGAACGACAAGGGCGAGACGGTGACAGCTGGCGGGCGTGTGATGGCCGTCTGTTCCCTGTCTGAGACGGTCGGCGAGGCCCTTCGCAAAGCCTATCAAGGCGTCGAGGCCCTCACGTTCGAGAAAAAGTATTATCGCCGAGACATCGGTTTCGATCTCTAATGCGTATGGAATCGGCAGGAAGACGACGGAAGCCTCAGAGTAGGCTGCGGCGCGCGGTGAAGATGGATGTCACGAGCTTCCCTAACCTGATGCTTTCGGCGGCAGTATGTCTGCTCTGCTGGATGATGGGTTACACCTATTCGGCGGGATATCCCGTCGTCGCCTTGCCCGAAAGCCTGCCCACATGGCAGTCCCTGATCCGTCTGCAGCCCGATCGCCTGACGACCTACCTTATCGGAGCCTTGCTCTACACCTTTGTGGCCGCAATCATCCAGCGCATCCATAGCAAGTACATCATTGTGCGCGGTCGGCGGGCGTTGCCGGCACTCTTTTTCTTTCTTTTTGTCAGCACCAACCTGGAGACGTTCCCTTTGAGGCCCGTTTCCCTTGCGTTAATCCTGTTGGTGGGTGCGCTGGACCAGCTTTTCGGATCGTGGCGGCGGCCCGAAGAGACCGGGAGGTCCTTTAATATCTCCGTTTGCCTATCGCTGGGTGCGCTGATCTGGCCGCAGATGGTGTGGTTCATACCGCTATTCTGGTATGGGATGTATCGTTTCGGTTCGCTGACAGCACGGGGATTGCTGACGTCCGTCTTGGGTGTGCTGACGGTGTCTGGATTTGTCGGCGCATGGTGTCTTTGGCAGGACGACTACCGCCTGGCTGAAGCGTTCTCCCAGGCGCTTTTAACGCCCGATATCCCGCTCCTTCACTCCTCCTTTAGCGTCGAATGGATCAGCCCGCTGTGTGTCGTCTGCCTCGTGATCGTAACGAGCACATACCTCTCGCTACATGACATAGAGAATACGACGCGCACACGGCAGAACCTCGCTTTTCTTTCTGCCTTTGTCGGCTGGGCCTTCATCTTACTGTGCGTTTATGCTCGCGAAGCGGCCGACATTCTGTGTGTGCTTTACGTCCCAGCTTCGATTCTGGTGGGTTATTTCTTCTCAGACAAGCGTAACCTGCTGACGTACCTGTTTTACATACTTATCCTCGCCTTTCTGGTCTATTTGCTTCTCACGCGGCTATGGACATCCTGATCAGTTATGGTTACATCGGTGTTTTTATCGCTTCGTTTCTGGCGGCAACAGTTTTGCCCTTCAGTTCGGAGATTGTCCTGACGGGTGTCTTGCTTGGGGGAGGCTCATATGTGCCTTGCATGGTGGCGGCAACACTGGGAAACACGCTCGGAGGGATGACCTGCTACGCGTTAGGTCGGCTTGGCAAGGTAGAATGGATTAAAAAGTACCTCCGACTTGATATTACACGTCTGCAACGTGTTCAGCATTGGATTGAAGGCCGTGGATCGTGGACGGCCTTCTTCGTATTCACGCCCGGGGTGGGCGATTTTATTGCCGTGGCACTTGGCTTCCTTCGTGCACGGGTTTGGCCGGTCGTTTTTTGGATGCTGGTCGGTAAGGCCCTCCGCTATTGGGTGTGGATGGAGCTCGTCTATAAGGTGCAGGGTTGAATCAGAAATAATAAGGGGCAGGCACGGCGTGTCTGCCCTTTATTGTTTTCGTTTGTGGCCTTGCGGTAGGTGTTTGACTCCGATGGAAAGTGCGAGATGGACTGATGAGGTGGCGGTGCTCCGTAAAGGGATGAGTGTCTGAGTTGAAAAACGTCTGAGCACGATTTTGAGGCTCAAAATGCACGAAAAAAGTTTTGTTAAATGCGTGCAGCGTACGCGTGAAGACAAAAAACGGCCGGACGCCCGAATGAAGGGGTGCCCGGCCGTTGGCGTGTGGTGAGAAGGGGTAAGAGGTAGTGAAGGCGGAGTTCGGACTACTTCGAACCGCTTTTCAGGGACTCAAATGGCAGTTCAACTATTTGCTGCTCATCGATACTTCAATGCGATTGCCTTGCTTGAAGAACGTGTTGGCAAAGGTGCGGATGGATTCGGGAGTCAAAGCCTCGACTTTCTTGGTGTAATCTTTGGCGATGTCAATGCCGTAGACGACGTAGCGCTGTGTGGCGCTCAGAGCGTAGGCGTTCTCCTTCAGATTGTCCGTATGTTGCTTAATCATGTACTCCTTGACTTTCCGCAGCATCGTGGCGTCGGGGCCTTCGCTGCACAGACGTTCCGTGACTTTATTCATCGCCTCGGTCAGCTCTGCACGACGCTCTGGAGCGCAATCGTAGCGGAATTGCAGACTAAAATGATCGCTGGGCATCTTTTGCGCTTCAGAAATGACACTCACGCCATACGTGCCGCCCAACTTCTCGCGAATTTTATCCGTGAACTCCATCTCGAACAGGTCTTCGAGGGCCGAAAGAAGGATCAGGTTATCCGGCGTATAGGCCACGTCGCCCGAATAGATGATGGCGGTTGTCGCCTTGGGCGTTTCCATTTCGCGAGAGAAGTGTACGGCATACATGCCCTTGCGTTTGGGCAGATAGTTCTTGTTAAAAGGCGGCTGGGTTGGCTTCGAGGCCGGCAGAGAGGCTATGTATTGCTCTACAAGTGGGCGCAGGGTCGATTCATCCACATTGCCGACGATGGTGAAGGTATAATCGGCTGCATTAGCCAGTCGAGCGCGGTAGAGGGAGAGGACGGCGTCGTAATTCGCAGCATCAATCTCTTCGACAGTGGGAATGCGAACGAGCGGGTTATTATTATAGATAGCCATCATCAAAGAATCGTTGAAAACGAAATCCGGATTGTTGGCCAACATGGGCAGGACGCCTTTGATGCGAGAAGTGAGGGCTTTATAGGCCGTTTCGTCTTTGCGAACGGAGGTGAACTGGAGGTAGAGCAGCTGCATTAAAGTCTCGAGATCCTTCACGCTACTATTGCCCCCCATGGATTGATTGTATTCGCCTATCGAGATGCTTCCGGACACGTTCTTTCCGGCCAAAACCTTCTTCAAGTCAGGCACGCTAAACTTTCCGAGTCCGCCCACGGAGGCGGCTTCATCCATGAGCTTCTGTTCGGCGGCGTAACGGGAGTCCATGAGTGACTTGCCCCCGTATGCGAATCCCGAAATGCGGATCTCGTCTTGCTTGAAGTCCGTCTTTTTAACGGCCACGCGGGCGCCGTTAGACAGGGTCCACAATGTGGCGCCGAGATCGGACAATTTCTCTTCCTTGACCACCTTTCCGGGTTTCGGAAGGGATGCCAGAAGCGGCTCGGTAATCGTTTCTTCGGCATAAGCCTGTAGCTGCTCGCCGTCAACTCGAGAAATAATCTGGCGAATGTGTTCAGGCGTCGGGTAAGTGGCTCGTTGCTCTTCATTGCCCATCAAGACGATGGCTCGATTGTTTTTGCTGATGCATTCCGCAGCCAACTGGTTGATGGCAGCCAAGGGCACGGTGGGAACGACCTGCGACATGAGTTGGTAATAGTCTTCGATCGAGG
>CALHPT010000290.1 GCA_938036405.1 uncultured Tannerella sp. | reverse complement strand
TTACATCGAACTCACGTTACACCAGTACAGCCGGCATCTCATCGCCTTGCCAAAACTTCTCATAGAGGGTGATTTCGCCTTCTTCCATCCGCACGGCACCTGTTTCCATAAGCTGGGCGGGCAGCACTTCACTGTAGATGGTGAAGTCTTCGCGATGAAGATAACCTTGCTTTTCTGAGGCAGCACATTCTCCTCCCCACCATATGCCTTGAGGATGCGAGAGCGTCTGCCACGCTTCCTTTTGTTCGGCATTGCGAAAGGCAAAACGCCGGAGCAGGAGCTTTGGTTTCAGTATTATCGCATAGTTCTCCGCCCAATCATCGAGCAGCCGTCGGGCATTCTTGAGATTCCTTTTTCGATGGATCGTCAGCAGATAGCCGCGTGCTTGAAGCTCGTCCATCACATTCTTTACCGTGCCTAAGGACACCCCCGAACCTTCTTTTATGGCCCGAAAAGATGATTCACCCGTTCCGGAGACTGCAACAAGTAAAAGATGCCCCTCAGTCCGGCTTCTTTGAATAGCGGATAAGCACTCGAGGTTTTTTCCGGAGCTTTTTCACCCGAATATCCATGTTCAATAAAATCGGCACATTCAGCAGAATTGAACACGGCAAAGTTGCTGAACAGCGTGTAGGTCTCCAAATGATTTAGAGAGACCTTTTCATTTCACATCATTCTCTTCATCGCACTGCTTCTACTTTCCTCGTTTTAAACATCTCATCAATCTCTTCTCGCCGAAACAGTAGCCGACCGTTGGCCTTGAGGTAGGGGATCTTCCCTGCCGACACCCAATTGTAGATCGTCTTCTGCTCCACCTTCAGGAGTTTGGAGACATCGATGATGTCCAAGTATTCGCGCTTCAGCGGTGGGCGGACGGCGGTATCCACCGTCTGCTCACGCAATACCAACAGGCGGTCGAGCTTCCCCTCCATCCGCGCCAGACTGTCAAGCAGCTGCTTTTGCCACTTGTCAAAAGGCTCTTCTACGTACGACATCGCTCTCCCTTTTGATAGTTACCCGCGGTGTCCTGCGACAGGATGCCCTGCTCCCTCATGTAAGCGATGTATCGCTTGGCTGTGCGATCCTTGATCTCCATCTCATGAATGAGTAGTTCGCTCAGGTTTTTGTAGGACAGTTTGGCGGTATGCAAGAAGATTTCTTTGACCACGGCGATCAATTCGTCAGCCTTTCGTCGCTCCTTGTCCTCTTTCGATTTCTCACCGCGGTAGACGTGCATGTCTTGCTGCTTATCCCACCCGAAAAGCATGATCGGGACGTCGAGCGGACTGCCGTCGCGCACCTTCAGCGCCTTCACGACCGAGTATTCGGGATCGTCATCCTTTTCGATGGACAAGATGCCGGCGGCTTTGCGCTGTAGCTCCGAGCCGATGTGCCCGCGCAGCTTGATGCCGTTGGGTACGAAGTGGAGCACGCAGATGATGCATGTGTTGTAGATGCCGGCCAGCCGATAGAGTTCGTCCACGATGGCAATGCTCTCCGTCTCATCGTTGGCGGAGCGGATCAAATCGGCGATGCCGTCAATGACTACGAGGTGGATGCCGCCGTGCCGGTGATGAAACAGATCCATGCTTTCGCGGATCAACTTCAAACGGTCTTTGCGGGAGAGGGAGGCCAAATAGAGCGAGTGGTAGAAGTCCGGCACGGCCGCGAGCGAGGCACGCCGCAATGTCTTGCCCAAGTTCTTGTGGAGCTGCGCCTCGGACTGCTCCGTATCGTAATGCAAGACAGCCAACCGCTTGGGATTGGCCGTGATTTCCAAGCCGAGTGTTCGCTCGGCGGGCAACATCTCTTCGCCCAAGGTGCCGGCCAAGATGGCGGTGATGTAGTTGCTCTTTCCCGTCCCTTCGCCACCTGTGATGCAGAATAGGTTATCCTGCGTCCCGAGCGGTACACCGTTTACGGCCACCACCGACTTGGATGCATCGGGCGGATTGTCATAATCGATCTCGCACGAGCGCAACATCATCATGGTTTGACTATATATGTCGGAGAACATTTTGGCGAGTAATGCTTTCAACTCTTTCGATCCGTTTCCGAGAGCAAAGTAGTCCGAGACATCTTTCTCCGTCTTGCTACCACTAAGAGGTAATGTGAGATTTAATATTTTATGCTCTGCCAGTTGTTCTGTCTGTCTGAGCGCTTCGCGCATGCCCGTCTCGTCTGCATCATATAAGATGATGATGTGACGGAAACGGAGTCGAAGGCTTTCTATGATACTCTCTGGGATCTGTGCCGTCTCGCTGTTGAAGCAGATGGCATTGAAACCGTGTGCGTAAAGTGAAAGCACATCCTTTTCTCCACCGGTGATAAAGAGTATATCGCCCTTCGTGGGAATCTGTTCCATTCCGAAGCAGTAGATAGCCGGCATGCGCCCTC
>CALHPT010000289.1 GCA_938036405.1 uncultured Tannerella sp. | reverse complement strand
ATATAAATAAGCCTGTTGCCTATAGACAAAGCTTACGTATAGATATAAATAAGCCCGTTGCCTACAGACAAAGCTTACGTATAGATATAAATAAGCCCGTTGCCTGTAGACAGAGAGGCTTGAAATATGTATTTCATCTCAATGTCTACAGACAACGGGCAGAAAAACGTGTAACTGAACCCCGTGTCGGGCGTAGTGGCGACTTATTTCGGCAGGCTGTCGACGAACTCCGTGAATGTGCCGAAGCCTGAGCCGCGGCGACTGAGGTCGTTGATCAGCCGATCGAGACGCTCCACGGCTGCGGTGCCACTGTTACGCGTAACGAGTCGCGGCAGCCCCGCTATGCCTTGCAGGGGCATGAACTCCCAAGGGTGGAAGTAGAGATTCAGGTAGCCGTCGTGGCGCAGGGTGAGGCGGGCCAGGCGGCGGTAGAGCGCGGGCGGCAGGTGGTGGAAGGAGAGCCAGAAGAGGGGGAAGCGCACGCGCGGCGTGGTGGAGGCCGGCAGCTGCAGGAGGCCATCGCGGCGGAACCAGGTGCGGGGCTGGTTGAGGTGGTTGTAACGACCGGGGATGAGGGTTGGGTTGAGCGACGAGTTGTAGCGGTAGCCGGCCCGCAGGAGCGCCTCGTCGGCCACGTGCATCATGCGCGGCATGCGAAAGCCCGTGACCGGCTGGCCCGACATCCGCCGGAGAATCTCTCGCGACCGTGCCAGGTCGGCCTCCTCGAAGGCGCTATGCGCATAGCCGTGTGAGGCCACCTCGTGACCGCCGTCGCAGATGGCCCGCAACACGTCTGGCGCCGCCTCCGCAAAGCGCGCGGTGCAAAAGAAGGTGGCCCGCACACCGTGGCGCGCCAATACATCTAATATGTGGCTGCTCCCCTCGCGCGAAACGCGGAGCTGCTCCTCCCATGAGATCGCCAGCCCGTACTCCGTCGGCAGGTCAAACTCCTCGATATCAAAACTGAGTAAGATCATGTCAAACTAAAAATGAAAAACTAAAAGTGGACCCCTTACGGTTCACTCTTCATAATCACGCGTCATCATCTCCCACGTGACCTTCATCCATACCATCACGCAGGGCAATGCCTTCAGGGCGTAGGGCATGATGTATTGATTATAGATGCGCCGCGGAAACAGATCCGAGGGCGAAAAGCTGGTCAGCAGCAAGGCAAAGATGAGCAGCGCCAGGTCCCATCGGCTGCGGCGCCAGGGCACCCCAACGTACCAGATGGCCACGCCGATCAGCGCGATGATATACCCGCTGGACTCGCTCCCCGTGCTGAACAGCACCACGAACAGCATGACCGACGCTAAGAACATCAATCGGAACGCGCGGTGGCGATACTGATCAAGCCTGAGGTAGGGCAGCGCGAAGAGGATCAGCCCGGGCACGATGAGCCACAAGTCAGAATAGTCCGCCCGGCCCGAGATCTTCCGCACCATGCCCAGCAGCGAGATGTTTTGGCGCAACGCAAACAGATTCGCATCACTCTTCGTCGTGAGCGCCTCGGCCCATGCGCCATACTGTCCCACGATATATTCCGGCGACGACAGCAGCATGGGCAGTACGAATAGCACCACGCTCCACCCCATCAGCGCCCCCAGGAACCGCCCCTTACGACGCACAAAGAAAAAGAACGCCAGCCCCACGATGCCGTACAGCTTGACGAACGTCCCCACGGCAATCATCAGTGCCGCCCAGCCCTCGTGACCCTCCTCAATCAGCACGAAGGAGAGGATCAGCAGTGCCGCAATAGCCACGTTGAACTGCGCCATGCTTAGCGCCGTGAATAGCTCGTTGGCACAGAACCAGGCCACGATCAGCCGTCCGCGGCGCTCCATCGGCAGCTTCCGCACGGCCACGAACAGCAGTCCCGCCATCGCCAATAGCCACAGCACAAGCCCCATCAGCGGTGGACAGACCGCAAACGGCGCCACCACACAGCTAAACACCGGGCCATAGAGGTTCACGTCGTGATACACCTCCGGATAGGGCACATACAGCGGCAGCCCCTCCCACACATGCCAAAACACATGCCGGAAGATGGTGAAGTTGTTGTTCGGGAATTTCAGCAGAGCAGCCGCCACAGCCGCCACAGCCCACACCACCCCGATCGGTGCATAACGATTAAAAAGCGGTCGCTGAGCAACGGCTTTCATGCGTTCATTCCAGTTCATCATAGGTCGTTCGTTATCTGTTTCGTTTCTAAAATCCTCCCCCAAGATGATGTTTTACCCCA
>CALHPT010000288.1 GCA_938036405.1 uncultured Tannerella sp. | reverse complement strand
CCGGAGGTCATCACTCACGGTCTGCAGATCGCCGGCGGTGCGGGGTCTATGGGCGGCTCGTCGAAGATCCTGATCCGCGGTACGAGCTCTATATCGGGCAACAACCAGCCCCTCTTCGTAGTCGACGGTGTGCCCATCGAGGGCCAAGGCTTTAACGACGCAGGTAGCGCGGGTAGTGCCCAAATAAACACAGCTCGCGGTGGCGGTGGCTATGACTATGGCAACCTGATCCAAGACATCAACCCGGACGACATTGAGAGCATCTCTGTGCTCAAAGGCCCCAACGCATCAGCCCTCTACGGCTCACGCGCCACGAACGGCGTCGTGATGATCACCACGAAGAAGGGCACCAAGAACGAAGGCTACGGCATCACGTTCAATACCGCGGTCGGCTTTGAAAAGGTCAACAAGCTGCCTAAGCTGCAAAAGCTCTATGGCGGTGGCGGCGAAGACAAGTTTACCGAAGTGATGATCAACGGGCAGAAGTACCTCTATCCGGACTATGCCACGGACGAAAGCTGGGGGCCGAAGCTGGACAACCAACAGGTGCTCTCATGGGCCGACCTGGCGCGCTGGGAGATCGGTGGTAAGATGGGCAACCCGAAGACGTCCGCCTGGAAGACTCCGGACAATGACGTGGAGACTTTCTTCAAGACCGGGGTCTCGTTCACGAACAATATCGCCATCTCGCAGGCCACGGATCGCTCATCCGTACGTGTCTCTTACACCAACTCGGAACTCAGCGGTTACATGCCGAACAGCTCTCTGCGCAAGAACATCTTCAATGTCTCTGCATCCACTTCCAGCGCGGACAAAAAGCTGGAGGTCATGGCCAACGTGACTTATTTCAACTCCGCCGCACGCGGCCGTTCGCAGACGGGATATGACAACAACAACGTCATGGAGAAATTCATCCAGTGGGGACATCGCCAGCTGGACATGAAGGAGCTCGAGGCCCTCTACAAGAACCCCAACGACGGCTCGCAGATCGTTTGGAACCGCAAAGACTGGAACGATCCGGCCCCGGCCTACGCCAACAACCCCTATTGGAGTCGCTACGTGAACTATCAGAACGACACACGTAACCGCGTGTACGGCAACGTGGGCTTCGTCTACCATATCCTGCCCATTCTGAAGTTCCAATACAAGGCCAACCTGGACTTCTTCGCCGACAAGCAGTTCGAGCGTAACGCCGTCTACTCGCAAGAGCAATCCCAATACAAGGAGACCGCCCGCCAGCAGTACGAACTGAACAACGAGTTCATGCTGCTCTACAACCAGACGACGAGCGACTTCTCCCTAAGCGCCAACTTGGGCGCCAACCTGATGAAACGCCACTACGAGATGACATACGGTCGCACCGTAGGCGGATTGGCCATCGCGGACTTCTACAATATGAAGAACTCCATCTCTCCGGCTACGGCAGAGAACTACCTGCTCAAGAAGGCCATCAACTCCGTCTTTGCCAGCGCAACGCTTGGCTGGCGCAGCATGCTCTATCTCGACGCCTCGCTGCGTAACGACTGGTCGTCGACACTGCCGAAGGGCAACAACTCCTACATGTACCCCTCCGTGACGGGTAGCTTCGTCTTTTCGGAACTGCTGAAGGACAAAATCTCTTGGTTAGACTTCGGTAAGCTGCGCCTCGGCTATGCCCAGGTGGGTAACGACACCGATCCGTATCAGGTGATCAACTCCATGACGCAGTACACCAACATCGACCCATCTACGCCGGGCTACATCGTCAGCAACACGCTCAAAAACGAGAACCTGAAGCCCGAGTCGACGAACTCTTACGAGGCCGGACTTGAACTCTCGCTCTTCGACAACCGGGTCAGCCTGGAAGCCACCCTCTACGCCAGCGAGACGAAGGATCAGATCGTGCCGCTCTCCGTTTCGGGGACTACGGGCTACACCTTCCGCGTCGTAAACGGTGGTGTGATCGAAAACAAGGGTATGGAGCTTATGGTGAAGATCCTGCCGGTGCGTAGCCGCACGTTCACATGGGAGACGGCCCTCACGTTGGCCTCAAACAAGAACAAGGTGAAGGAGATGGTTGTCGATTATTACCGCATCAGCAGTGCACCCTTCAAGGTGGAGATTGGCGCAAAGAAGGGCGAAGCCTATGGCGTGATCATGGGTACCGACTTCAAGTACGACAAGAACGGCAACAAGCTCATCGACGCCAACGGACGCTATATGTACACCGACGGCAACGTGAACTTGGGCAGCATCTTCCCCGACTTCACCGGAGGCTGGAGCAACACCTTCCGCTTGGGCAACCTCGACTTGAGCGTACTCCTCGACTTCTCCAAGGGTGGACACTACTTCTCGACGTCTTACCTCTGGGGTATGTATTCCGGTATGCTCGAAGAGTCAGCCGCCAACGGAATCCGTGAAAACGGCGTCGTGCTGGAAGGCGTACACGAAGACGGAACGCCCAACACGACGAAGATCTCAGCCAAGCTCTACTGCAACGACTACAATGCAGGACCAGCGGCACAGAATGTCCTCAAATCAGACTACATCAAGCTGCGCGAGATCAACGTCGGTTACACCATCCCGCTCAAGAAGAAGGACGCCTTCTTCAAAGCCGTACGCGTATCGGCCTACGGTCGCAACCTCGCCGTTTGGGGACCGGATACGAAGCACTTCGACCCGGAAATGATCGTCACCGGCTCTGGAAACATTCAGGGTATTGAAGGCGGTGCGCTGCCGTCGGTGGCTAACTTCGGATTCAATGTGAACTTGAAATTTTAACGACCTAAGAAATAGCAGTATGAAAGCAACATATAAATACCTCGTTCTGCCCATCGTGGCTGGTGTCTTTGCTCTTTCGTGCGAGAAGCTGGAAGTCACGAACGACGACCCCAACAACCCCACAGAGGTCCCCTCACACATGCTTATGAGCGGCGCCCAAAAGTGCATGATGGACGACGTCTACGACAACTGGTTCAGCGCCCGCCAATGCCTCACCTACAGCCAGTATTGGGCGCAGCGTAACTACACGGAGGAGGATCGCTATCAGATTCGCGAATCCGTGAACAACGGCTACTTCAATAGATTCTACCGCAGCCTTTACTTCATGGATCGCATCATCGAACTCAACACCGATCCGAAGAAGGCAGCCATCTCTGCCAACTATGGCAACAACAAAAACCAGATCGCAGCCGCCAAGATCATGAAGGTGTGGATGCTCTCCATCATCACCGACACGTGGGGCAATGTGCCCTACTCGGAGGCTGGCAAACTGACCAACGACGTCTATCACCCCAAGTATGACGATCAGAAAGACATCTACGCCGCCATGATCCGTGAGCTGACCGAGGCTTCGCAGATGATCAACGTCAATGAGAAAGCCTTCGTCGGTGGCGACATCATCTACAAAGGCGACGCTGCCCGGTGGAAGAAGTTTGCCAACAGCCTCAAGTGCCGACTGGCCGTCCACCTCTCCAAAGTGGACAGCAACTGGAAGACCTACATCGCCGAAGCGATCAAGGACGGTGTCTTCGAAAGCAATGCAGACAACGCCGTGTTTAAGTATTCCACCACCGGACAGGAATACTGCCAGGTCTACGAAGGATTTTACGTATCCCAACGCAACGACTTC
>CALHPT010000287.1 GCA_938036405.1 uncultured Tannerella sp. | reverse complement strand
CAAACAGGCTTGCATGGCCTCGATATACAGTATATCGGCTCCAAACAGGCTTGCAGGGTGATCCGCGTAATCACTTCCCGGCCTTGAGCGGCTGGATGTCCACGCCTTCGAGGGTGCGGGCCTTGCGACTGAGCGTGTAGTTGCGGTAGGGCACGGGGGCGGTGAGGAACGTGGGATGGGTGAACGATCGCATCGTGCGCCGGTAGCCATTGGCCTCCTTGAGCGGCAGGAGGAAGGGCTTCGAGGGGCGCCCGTCGGCCGATAGGTAGGCGATGACGGGGTATTCGTAGAGGCCATCGATGCTGCGCGTGGTGTAGACGATCCAGTGCCCGTTGCTGCTCCAGGAGTGGGCCACGTCCGAGGCGTTGTCGGTGCAGAGCGTATCGACGGGAAGGAAGTTTCTGTGCTTTAGATCGAAGAGGGCCACGTCCGACGTGGGGCGATCGGCGGGGTTGGAGCCTACGTCGGCCACGGTGAAGAGCAGATAGCGTCCATTGGGCGAGGGTAGGGGATGGGCGGCACTGCCGTCGGGGCGCACCTCGGGGCGTCGGGGCGGCGTCTTGTCCGACTTTTTCCGCGGGGGCGGTGGGGGCGCAGGCCGGGAGTGGTAGAGGGTGTCTGCCTTACGGCCGAAGCGGCGTCCACCGTGGATGTTGAAGGCCAGGGCGCAGAGGTGATACTTGGCGCTGTCGGCGCGGGTGTAGGCCATGAGTGAGGTGGCGCAGAAGTAGAGCGTCTCGCCGTCGGGCGAGAAGGCGGGGTAGGTGACCGAGCTGGAGTCGGAGAAGAGTTGCGGGGAGGTGAAGAGCTCATGCTTGACGACGTCGTAGAAGACGATGCGCGAGGCCGTTTCGCGGGCGTCCTGCCGCGCGTTGCGATTGACGGCAAAGGCCAGGTAGCGCCCCGAGGGGTGCCAGGCGATATGCGTCGGGGTGGGTAGCCCGGGGATGGTGTGCGTGTTCAGCTTCTCGAACTTGGTGCTGTCGGCCAGCAAGGTGCAGGGCAGTTCGCCGCTCAAGGGCAGGAACATGCGTTGGGCGTCGCCACCGCTGAAGGTGGCCGGGCCGATGCGGTCGCCGCGGATCATGTCGCTCGTGAGTACGGCCTGCTCGCGGAAGTCTTCCAGGCAGCGACTGTAAAGGCCCATGTGACCCGTCACGTCGCGACTCGGATCCGTGCGGCCGTAGACGATGTACGGGTCGATCGAGTCCGTGGCCACGTAGAGGTTGAAGGGCGCATAGCCGACCCATTCGCCGGCGATGCGGGCCGTCACTTTCACGCTGATCACTTTGCCTGCGGCGTCCTTCATCAGGCGCTTCCATGCGCGCGGTGCGATGGCGATGGACCGTCCGTCGGAGGCCCAGACCGTGACGCGTTCGGCGCCACACTCAAACGTAGCCGCGGCCTTGTCCACGTCGCACGTGTCGGACAGCAGGAAGCGCAGCGGCGCAATGTTGGGCGGGATCGTCACCTCCGTATAGTCTGGGAAGATGGGGGGCTGATGGTCCACCAGCCGGTTCGTCATCGGTGCTTCGTGTCGGCAGGCCACGGCGAGAAGGATCAGCAGCAGAAGGGTGGATGCGTATCGTAGGGTAGGGGAGAGGATCGTTTTCATTACGGATTATTTCGTCGCACCGGACGTGAAGGTGAAGTAATACCAGTAGCTGTCGCCGAAGGCATCGCGCAGCGCCTCGGCCGACTGACTGTTGCCCCGCGCTGCATCCGCACGGCGACGGAAGTCAGCGTAGCGTTGCGTCATGTTGGCCGGAAGTCGATAGCGCTTCTGCGCCGTTGTATCGCCGACGAAGGTGTAGAGCTGCGTAGCCTCCGCGAAGGATTTGGGCAGGCGAGGGAGCACCATCCGCCCCGTGCAACTGTCGGCCAACGTGCGGAAGCGCCCGAGGTCTTTCTGCAATAAGAGGAGCACGCCCGCATACTCGATCGAGGCACGGTGTGTCGGGTTTTGTTCGGCGATGGTGTGCAGAGTGCGCGGCAGATCGCCCGATGCACCCGTCAGACAGCGACGCTTGCGGCCCAGCAGGGAGTCGGCCACCACGGCCGAGTCGTTATAGAGAAACCGCCGCGCATCGTGCGCCCACTGGCCATAGTAACGCGTGCGCTCCAGCACGGAGAGATACTTCTCGGCCAGCGGATAGGCGCCGCGGATAAGGCTCGTCTCGGCCAGTCGTTTGATCATGCGCGGGCTGCGATCGTCCATGCCCGCATTCGCTTCCAGCGCCATGCGTTGCGCCATATCGATATCGCCCATCGAAAAATAAAGATCGCTCAGGAGTGCCGCCACCTGGGGATCGCTGCCGTCCCATGTCGGCAGGATGGCCTCCACGCCGCGCGGAGCGTAGGCAAACAGGCTGTCGGCCAACTGCCCGCGTTCGGCCAGCGCGATGCTCAGCATGCACGCCTCGGTCGGCGTCGGGTTCTGCCTATATATAAAGGTATAGCGATCGATCACGTCGTCCCACCGTCCCTGCCGCAGGTAGCAGTCCAGCTCTTTGCTGTAGCCCGACGTGTCGTGATCCGTCAGTCTGTCGCGCCCGATCCAGAGCAGTCCGCCGATCAGCACGAGTTGGAGTATCGTGCCCGCAATCCGTAGCCCGATTTCACTCTTCTCACGCCCCCTTTCACGCAGGAAATAAGCCACCGCCAGCATGACCGGCGGGCAGGCCCATACGCCGTAAAGTACGGGATCAGGCGCCACCAGCGGCGCATAATAACCGTCTGGCCCGAGCAGGAATCGATACTCTCCGGCCCACGCGTCATACACGCCCCATACGGCCGCTCCTACGGCCACCGCGAGCGGCAACAGGAAACCGTAAGCCCGCCAAAAACGCGTCGCCAGTTCCCACAAAAAGATGCACGTAGAAAACAGGAACGCCACCGATCCGCCCAGCCAGAATAGTAGTCCCGTGGCCACCGTGGCATACGCCACTTGGCCGATCAGCGAGGGGATGAAGAAGTAGCCATAGAGCGCCAGCAACGTCAGCGCGTAGGCCACCGTCCCGGCGTAGGAATAGTCCAGATCGAACGTCATGAGCAGCAGCACCGCAGTGGGGAGTAGCCCCAGCAGCCGCAGATTGGCCCGCGGCGCGATCCGTCGCATGATGCCCACCGACAGCATGGCCACGGCCGTCAACAGTAGACTCCCGAACGCCGCCCCTAAGTAGGGCCGAATGAAGAACTGCGTCGCATAGTCCGTCAGGAGCTGCACTCCGCCCCCCGGCCGTGCGAAATACGACCCGATGAACGCCCCTTCGTTCAGAAAGATCCGGCGCTGCTCCAAGAAGAAAAAGTAGAAACGTCCCTCCCGTTCTAACCAGAAAAACAGAGCGAGGCAGACAGCCAGCCAAAAAAAAGCGGCATGGCCAAATATCGCAGCCAACCGCTGAAACACATTCGGCTTTTCCTCGCGGAACGCCGCTTCGTAATCCCCTTTTTTTCGGGTGCTGATCTTCTGAAATTCCCTCATGAAATATCTCTGTTTTCGATCCCTGTCAAAAAATGTCGGGCAAACTTAGGTAAAAAGCCAAATGAAGGTCTATTTTTGCCCCCGCAACACCCGAGAGCAAGACGCGGCAGTAGCTCAGTTGGTAGAGCATCAGCTTCCCAAGCTGAGGGTCGCGGGTTCGAGCCCCGTTTGCCGCTCGTTTTTTGTATTTCATGGCGTTCTTCCGGAAGAGGCCCCCTGTTCGTTCAGCGGGGCCTTTCCTTTTATATACGCCATCACTTTGCCCCGTCTGTTTTCCTTTTCCGCTTCGCAAATACCACCTGCCGATAGCGCTTGATCAGCGCGTTCATGAAGTCGATGAAGTGGCCCACGCGGGCCTCGTCGCCCAGCAAGATTTGCATCGCGTTCACCACCTCCACCAGCCATCGATAAGCCTTGTCCGACCCTCGCCGCGACGAGTCCACCTCGGCCTCCTTGCGGAGCCGTTGGTTCTGCATCCGCTCATTGATCAGTCGGCGCACCCGGTCGTTGGCCTCCTTCAGTGCGCTCACGTACGCCGTCACGCTGAGCTGCTCCACATGCGTGGCATACTTCCCCTCGCATTCCTCGATGAGCTTCCCCAGTAGGGCCGTCTCCTCGTCCAGCTGGAGGGTGCGCCGCAGCCGAAAGTCCTTGATCCGTTGCGTCAGCTCCTTGGCCGCCTTGGCCTTGTCTGCATAGGGCATGTGCTGTTGCGCCATCACGGTGCCTTTGAAGCCGGTGAATAGCCCGTCGCGCTCCATGTCGGCCGCGTGAATGTCGTCCGTCAGGAGGCTTTTGGTCGAGAGGGTCAGGCTCTCCCGCTCCTCGTTGTAGGCTGCTTTGAGCGCCTCCACGGCCTTTCGGGCCACGTCGTTGGCCAGCACGCCCTCTTCTGCCTCCGCGGCCTCGCATACGGCACGGATGAAGTCGATATGTCCCGCCTTTGTAGCCCGCGTGAGGTCGATGTTTCCGATCTTTTTCATGTTTCCTTTCATTGATAGGGGTGAATCATTTGGCGAACCCTCCGCGGACTCCTTTTTCATGTCTTTTCGGGCACGCTGTCCGTCTGCGGACTTCCTTTTGGCCCTTTCAGGGCTTTGCGAAGGCCTTACGGACATGGATTTGGTCCTTGAGAGGTGTCGGCAAAGGTATATTCTTTCACGTTTATACACTTCGGAACTTTCCGAAAATA
>CALHPT010000286.1 GCA_938036405.1 uncultured Tannerella sp. | reverse complement strand
TCTGATATCCTGCGATACCGAGAAGCGGGAGGGTATTTTACCTTCCCTGAAGCTCACAGGTTCTTCATCGGTACTTATCTGTGCTTTAACTAAAAAAAGAGCGCAGATAAAAAGACCTATAAAAAAACAGTACGTCTCATTGTTGTTTTCTTTTGAACAGTAAGTAATTCTTATCTTCATTATAGTACAACCTAAGTTGTTCAGAAGCTATTTCGTAGTGGAAAGCTTTGCACATGGCTTCGACATATTGAGGTCCATCTAATATCTCATTCACCTCAGTACCGCCCCAATTCGTGATGCGAAATACGCCTCCATTTGCCGTATATGTTCCTACTACATCATTAGTAGGGGTATTCCCTCTGAACGTTGCATTCGTTAGGAATGAGATTGTATAGCACTTCTCGCAATCTCTGGGTTCAGGTTCTCGGAAAGTTTTGCCGGTTACATCTCCAAAACCTATCAGCACCCATGTGCCGACCAGTTCAGAAGGAGAGTCCTTCTCACACCCTACCCCCGCTATCAGCAGAAGAAAGAGTGCACTAAACCATAAAATGAACTTCGTCTTCATTTTTCATCATGTTTTCCGTTAATCACGATTCCGCATCCGGATCGATTTATCTCGCTGCGCCTCCGGGGTGCGGCTCCTAAGGGCGCCCAGACTGGTCTGGTGGAGTATTATCTATGACCTTCATAAAAGTGGCCTGTTAAACATTCGATGCAAATATAGTACGTATAGCTGTAATACGAAAGTTGTTTTCCGTGATTCTTGGTGTTTTATTCCTAAAAGCTCTTTTTTTACAAATCAAACTTTTTTAATAGATGAAGAACTTCGCTCTCCCTCGCTTCTCGTATCCTGTGGAACTTTCTGAGAGAGGCAACTTTCTGACAAGTGGCCATTCTTCAATCGCTTCTTAAGCCCGATATGAGAGCAAAGGAAATGCCCTTCGCCATCGATAGCAATTCGACAAGGAACTGTTATCTAATCATCGAAGGGTGGGCCTTCGTAGCCATTGCAGGATTTTCGCATGCCTTCAAACTTTTGCTGTGACGTTTGCCGAAGATTTTGGCACCTTTGCGGGCGAGAAATGAGATGTCTTATGGCTACTGCAAAGTAACGAAAGCAGGCGCACCTCGCTCGTTTCTTATTCGTTCCCTTTGGGTGAGTAGAGCAATCAGTATCCACTCATTGGCAAACACTTAAGCCCCCATTCTTTTGTTTTATGGGGAGATTTGCGATTTCCACACGGCCAAGGACATCGGCATCGACCGTCCGGAGAAGCGCGAGATCCTGCATCACATCCCACCCACGCCCGAGCAAGAGGCGTTCATTGGTAAGCTGATGGAGTTTGCTAAGACAGGCGATGCTACGATCTTAGATCGTGCCCCGCTGAGTGAAAAGGAGGAGAAGGCCAAGATGCTTATCGCCACAGATCTCGCGAGGAAAATGAGCCTCGATATGCGGATGATCGATCCGATGAAATACGCGGATCACATCGACAACAAAGCCAGCCATTGCGCCAAACTGCTCAGCGAGTATTACCGTAAGTATGACGAGCAGAAGGGTACGCAATTCGTCTTCTCCGACCTCGGAACATACAAGCCGGGCGAATGGAACGTGTACTCGGAAATCAAACGCAAGCTCGTGGAGGATTACGGTATCCCGTCGTCAGAGATTCGCTTCATCCAAGAATGCAAGAATGAGAAAGCCAAGAAAGCGATGGTAGAGGCCGTGAACCGTGGTGACATCCGTATCGTCTTCGGCTCGACATCCATGCTCGGCACGGGCGTGAACGCCCAGCAACGTGCGGTGGCAGTCCATCACCTCGATATAGCTTGGAGGCCTTCCGATCTCGAGCAGCGCAACGGGCGTGCCGTCCGTAAAGGCAACGAGGTGGCCAAACAGTTTGCCGATAATAAAGTGGACGTGATCATCTATGCCGTGGAGCGCTCGCTCGACAGTTACAAGTTCAACTTGCTGCACAACAAACAGCTCTTCATCAACCAGCTCAAGACGAACACGCTCGGCAGTCGCTCCATCGACGAAGGTTCGATGGACGAGGACAGCGGCATGAACTTCTCTGAGTATGTGGCCGTGCTGTCGGGCAACACTGATCTACTCGAGAAAGCGAAGCTGGATAAGAAGATCGTCACTTTGGAATCGGAGCGAAAGGGCTTCCTTAAAGAGCGCGACACGGCGGCGGCCAAGCTCGAGGAGATCAAGGGCTCCATCGCCTTCCATTCGGACAAGATCCGGGAAGCCCGGGCGGATCGAGCACATTTCGAGAGCCAGCTACAGCGTGACGCCGACGGTGTGCCGGTCAATAAGTTGTCTGTAAAAGGTGTGCCGGACGGTGCGGACGTCAAGACGATCGCTGCGCGCTTGCAGGAGATCGCGGAGAAAGCGCGCACCGAAGGCGAGTACAATAAGATCGGTGAGATCTACGGTTTCCCGGTCATGGTGAAGACGGAGAGCACAGCGAAGGATCTTTTCGATTGTTCTGTCAACCGCTTTTTCGTGCAAGGCCGCAGCGGCATCCTCTATACCTATAATAATGGTCGTCTGGCCGCTGATCCGAAGCTCGCCTGCCAAAACTTCCTGAACGCACTAGAGCGGATCCCGAAAGTCATCGAGACGCACGAGAGGGAGTTGGCCAAGACGAAGGAGCAGATTCCGGTCTTTGAGGCAGCCGCCTCAGGTGTCTGGCGGAAAGAGGACGAGCTACGTACGCTGAAGAGGAACGCGGCGGAGCTGGATCGGAAGATCGCGCTCTCACTTGCACCACCGACGACGGAGGAACAGCAGGCGGAGGTTGGAAAACAGGTTCCCACTCAGAAGCAACAAACCTCCAATGTCGAAATTCCGCTACCCGCTAACAAAGCCAAGCTGAAGATGAGTAGCGGGTGGAGGTGAGTTTGTTTAGGCAGAGGAGGATTCCCAAAAAGCGAGACTGCATCGACAGCGTAAAGCCGGATGCAGTCTCTAAAAACTTTTTATAGTGCAATACCGGGCCGCATTGGCCGGCGCTGGCACTTTGTTAGGGTGCAAAGATAGCACTTTTCTTTCAATCGAAAGCCAAAAGTTCCCTCAAAAAGGTGTCTACAAGGCGTACACGATCTCTCAACACCACGGCGATCGCCGGAACGTTCATGGCCGTTGTAAACAATTCACTCAGGGCCTTCCTTAATTCGTCGGCTCTGTTCCTTGAGATTTGTTCCATCATATACAAAATAACAGCCAAAACTCCGTTTAGCGAATGCCTTGTTTGACTACTCATCTT
Source organism: uncultured Tannerella sp. (assembly GCA_938036405.1). Taxonomy (GTDB): domain Bacteria; phylum Bacteroidota; class Bacteroidia; order Bacteroidales; family Tannerellaceae; genus Tannerella. The sequence continues at coordinate 405 of CALHPT010000286.1, read as the reverse complement.
CCCGGAGGGGCCTCTTTTAACAGAACGCGGGAGTGAAAGATCGAAAAGTACGGCTCCGTGGGCGCAGATGTTCCTGATCGAACAAATCGTCTGCATGTAATTTCGGAACACCGCCACGTTTTCAATCTGATACCGCTGGGCAATTTTTTCTTTGATCCCGTCATCTTTTATCGCTTCATAGAGCTTTATGACGGCTCCGAAGGTCATGAATTCAATCGTTTTCCAAGCCGGAGCATACCGGTCGTTTATGTGCTTTCGGTGATGCTCTTTGATGAAGCGACGAGCGCACTTGACCCGGAGACCGAACGAGAGTTGCTCCAGAATATTCTGGCGTCGCACAACAAGACCATTATATTTATCACGCATCGTCCTGCCGTGATACAATATTGTGATCAAACATTAACG
>CALHPT010000285.1 GCA_938036405.1 uncultured Tannerella sp. | reverse complement strand
CCGTCATGCCGCATGCCGAGGCCGCTGGATCAAAAGTGACGCTGGCATGCCGCATGCCGGGGCCGCTGGATCAAAAGTGAGCCGTCATGTCGCATGCCGAGGCCGCTGGATCGAAAGTGACGCCGTCATGCCGCATGCCGGGGCCGCTGGGTCAAAAGTGGCGCCAAAAAGTTGCTTGGGCGGGAGCGCTTTCCCGGCCCTGTTCGGCTGGGTTGTATGGGACGAATATCTATCTACTTTTGCCCCTCGTTCTGAAAAATAATTGTGTAAATGAGAAATAACGGGTTACGATCGGTGCTTGTCGGCTGCTTAGCGGCGCTCACTTTGTCGTCCTGCTTGAAGGACGAAACGCGGAGGACAACGCCGGAGTGGCGGCAGAAGAACTGCCAAATCGCCTCCTTTTCGCTGAAGAATGATTCGATCAAAGGCCTCGATCAAGTGGTCTTTACCATCGATCAATTGAGAGGGGAAATCTATAACACGGATTCGATGCCTTACGGCACGAAAATCAACCGCAAGGTGGTCTGCCAGATCGCTTACGACGACGCCGTGAGCCCCTCGCTCGTGGAGTTCGAGCCGGAAGCTACCGGCAAACGTGTCTCGGGGCGCGATGCCGACTCGATCGACTTCTCGCGGCCCGTCCGTATCTACATCACATCGTACGACCGCACCGAAGCGAAGACTTACACGGTTCGTCTGAATGTGCATCAACAAGACCCCGACTCGATGTCGTGGCTGCAGACCATGCCGCTACTCGGCCGAGGTAGCATCGTCGAAGAACGCGTGCTCTCCGACGCCGGCACCTATCGGCTCTTTGCTCGCACGGCCGACGGGTTGCTTGCCTATCGCTCGGCCGACGCGCTGACGTGGACGACTCTCACCGTCGCCGGGTTGCCCGCAGGCAAGACACTGCGCGCAGCCGAGGCCACCCTCTTCCGCCATACCTATTATATACATAGCACCGACGGCGCACTCTATCGCTCCGCCGATGGCGCCACATGGACAGCCGTCGCAGGCGCACCCACGATCGTCCGCCTGCTGGGCGCCGTGGATACGGTGACTTATGGCACACGCGCCGTGGCGCTGGCTGCCATCGTACGCAGCGGCGACGCGTTGCGCTTCGCCTCGATGGATGCGTCTGGATCTTGGACAACGGGCGACGCCGTTCCGACGGCGTTCCCCACAGAGGGCTTCGGCAGTACAAGTTTTGAGGGGGCACACCGCAGTCACCTCTTGATCGTGGGCGGTCGCCGGCGCGACGGCAGCCTGACGAACCAAGCGTGGGAGACGATCGACGGTCGCACGTGGGTCTGCCTGAATGAGAACACGGCCTCCGGTCTGCCCGCCATGGAAGGCGCGGCAGTAACGATGTATGGCGGCGCGATCTTTCTCGTCGGCGGTCTGAATGCCGCGGGCACAGCCTCGCGCACGCTCTACCTCTCGACGGATCGTGGCGCGACGTGGATCGCGGCCGCACACAAGCTCCAGCCGCCGGCCGAATTCGTCGCGCGTGGCTATGCCTCAGCCGTCGTATCGTCGGACGGCTACCTAATCCTCGTCGGCGGACGCGCCTCGCGCGATGGCCAGATGAAGGACGAACTCTGGCGCGGACGCATCAATCGGCTGGGTTACGGACGCTAAAGGGTGGACGTAATTTTGAATCACATTTTGCGTTAGGGAGAGCGTGATGACTCTAATCAGACAAGAATTATGTCAGCAACTTTCTATCGATACCTCACGGTGCTGCTCTTGTGTGCCGCGCCGTGGGGGACGACCCTTTCGCAGGAATACAAATACGAGATCGGCGGCATGGGCGGCGGAGCGTTTTACATGGGGGATGTGAATAAGAGTACGCCGCTCAAGGGCATGAACCCGTCGTTGGGGCTGGTCTTTCGCTACAACGCCAACTTCCGCATTGCCTTCAAGGGCGGCCTGACGTGGGCACGGGTCACGGGTAGCACGGCTGGCCTCAAGAATGCCTTCCCCGGCGG
>CALHPT010000284.1 GCA_938036405.1 uncultured Tannerella sp. | reverse complement strand
TGGTGGGCGTATGCTTTTGCGCCCTACACGGGTACACGAAAAATCTATGCAGATCCGCAGGAAACGTTTTCGCCCCAAGAAAAAGCCCCGGTCCCTTTGCATGCAAGGAATCGGGGCTTGGTTTTTTGTTATGCGAACGTGGATAACCCTCGTATCTGTCTCAGAATGATTCGGGGAATCACGTTTTTATTCGGTACGTATCGAAAAATGTTCCGCGCACGTTGGCGGAACCCATTTTTTCGGGCGGTTATGCCAGCCGGAAATCGAGCTGCTTACGTTCCAGGTTGGCATGCTCTACTGTGATGGTGATCGGGTCTCCTAAACGATAGGTACGGTGTCGACGACGACCGACTAAGGCATAACTGGCTTCATCAAACTCATAAAAATCATCGTCCAAGTCTCGCATGGGCACGAGACCTTCGCATTTATTGTCGTTCAGTTCCACATACAGTCCCCATTCGGTGACGCCAGATATCACGCCATCAAAAACCTGCCCGATTTTGTCGCTCATAAACTCCACCTGCTTGTACTTGATCGAGGAACGTTCCGCGTTGGCCGCCAACTGTTCCATCTGCGAGCAGTGATCGCACTCTTCTTCACACGCGACCTTTGACACGCTCCGGCCACCGTCCGCGTAACGCGCCAAGAGCCTGTGCGCCATCATATCGGGATAGCGGCGGATGGGCGAGGTGAAATGCGAATAGTAGGCAAAGGCCAAGCCATAGTGTCCGATGTTTTCCGTCGAGTAGCGGGCCTTCTGCATGGATCGCACGGCGAGCGTTTCGATCAGATTTTCCTCCGGCCGACCCTTCGCATCGTCTAACAGACGATTGATGCTGCGGGTGATTTCGTTTTTACTGCCGTCCGTCTTCAGTTTATATCCAAACCGTCGGACAAACGTGGCGAACGTCTCCATTTTTTCTGCGTCGGGTTGCTCATGAATGCGGTAGACAAACGTTTTTTTCGCCGCCCGACTACCCGAACCTTTCCCGACAGACTCCGCCACCGTGCGGTTTGCGATGAGCATAAACTCCTCGATCAATTTGTTGGCGTCCTTCGACTCCTTGAAATACACGCTCAAGGGACGACCCTTGTCGTCGATCTCGAACTTCACCTCGTAGCGATCAAAGTCGATGGCACCCTGTGCGAACCGTCGCTCGCGGAGTTTTTTAGCCAAACGGTTCAGCGTGTTGATCTCTTCGCAGAAATCTCCGCTGCCGGTCTCTATCGCCTCCTGTGCCTCGTCGTACGTGAAACGGCGGTCACTACGAATCACCGTCCGCACGATGCGTGAGGCGAGGATGTCGGCCTCCTCATTCATCTCAAAGACGACGGAGAAGGTCAGCTTCTCCTCATCCGGCCTTAACGAGCAGAGATCGTTTGACAAACATTCCGGCAGCATAGGAATCGTTCGGTCAACAAGATAGACGGAGGCTGCGCGCTCGTATGCCTCCTTGTCGATAATGCTGCCCGGCTTCACATAGTGCGTCACGTCGGCAATATGGACGCCCACCTCCCAGCGGCCGTCCGTCAGGCGACGGATCGAGAGTGCATCGTCAAAGTCTTTGGCGTCTTTGGGGTCGATCGTGAAGGTTGTCACCTCGCGGAAGTCCTCACGCTCGGCGATATCCTCCGCCGTGATTTCACGCGGGATGCGCCGCGCAGCTTTTTCGACATTTTCCGGATAACGCGTGGGTAAACCGTACTCGGCCAGGATGGCGTGCATTTCCGTGTCGTTATCCCCCGCGCGGCCGAGCACCTCGACGACTTCACCCGTCGGATTCGACGCGTGTTCGGGCCACTCGGTGATACGCACGATGGCTTTATCGCCCGTGCGACCGCCCTGAAGCGCTGCTTTGGGGATAAAGATGTCGTTGGAAAGCGTGCGATCTTCGGTAACAAGGAAGGCGTAATTCTTGGAAACCTCCAGCCGACCCACATAGGTGTGTGCCGCACGCTCCAAGACCTCCATCACCTCCGCCTCAGGCTCGCCCCGACGACGTTTGAAAAGCTGCACACGTACACGATCGCCATCGAGCGCGTGGGCCGTATTGCGATCGTCCACATTAATGGGTTCTGGCGTCGGAACGTCACCGTCAGCTTTGTCCGTATCAAGAGTGTCCGGAATAAAGGCATGTCGGCCATTGCTACGCCGCCGAAAGATTCCGGTAACTGACTCGCCAATACGATTCAAGCGATAACGCCCAGGTTCGGTCTCCGTGAGCACATCATCGTCCGCCAAACTGCGCAGGATTTCGGCCGTTTGCAACTTCTGCACCTGTGCTTCTACACCGATAGCCTTGGCGATTTGCTTGTAGTTATAAATCGTGCGGGGGTTTAGCTGGAACGTATCCAGAATGGCCCGCGTAAGCGCGTCTTTTTTGAGGATGCGTCTGCCGTGATGAGAGGATGGCGTGGCTTTTTTCTTCTTGTTGCCTCGCATCTCCCTGTCGTTGCGCCGGCTTTGCTTGCCCGCCGACGTGGGTTTCTTTTTACGTGTAATTTTCATTCTGCTTGTTTATTCTCTTGCCCGAAATAGTTCGGAGATACGCCTATGGCCCCCGGTTTGCACGAGAAAATGCAGCCGCTCAGAGGGTAGGCTGCCAGCTCGTCCGGTGTCAGACCCTCTCGGGCCGTGGTGATGTAAAGGATGTCCATGTTTTTGCCGCCGAAAGCACACGAAGTGACATTCGGGGCGGGGACCTCTACCTTAGCGATCAGTTCGCCGGTGTAGGCATTGTAACAGTAGACACCGAAACCGCCCCACTGGGCCACCCAGAGGTTATCGTTGCGATCGATAGCCATACCGTCGGGCAGTCCGGTGCCCTCGGGAATGTCGACGGCTACTCCACTGTGGAGGATGTCACCCGAATGTTGGCGGTAGCGATAGCGGAGGATCTTTCCCTTAGGTGTATCGTTATAATAGATGTACTTCTTGTTGCGTGACCAGACGATACCGTTGGAGATGGTCACACCGCGAATCATCGCGTCGATGCGGCCGCTGGGACGGACGCAATAGAGGGTCGCCTCGCTCGACTTTTCGTCGACGCTCATCGTGCCTACCCATAGCCAACCGTTAGGCGCGCATTTACCGTCGTTGCAGCGCAGGCGACCGCCTTTGGTTTCTATAGGTGTGATCTCTTTCTTCTCCTGAGTGTTCAAATCAAAGCGGACAATGCTATTTTCCAGCGCCACGATGACGGTGTGTTCCGTTTCGGGAACGACGGTCGTCACCTTCCGATCGAACTTCCACGAGCGGCATTTTTTCTTCTCGGGCATAAACTCATAGAGCGTTTGCTCCTCGATGTCCACCCAAAGGAGGGAGCCACGATCGGGGTGCCAGATCGCGCCTTCACCCAGCCGGGCTTCCGTCCGATAAGCCACCTCTGCACTCAAGTGCTTCACCTCCGAGCAGGAGATAATCATGGTGAGCACCACGGCACCGATCGTCATAAGGAGGAGTAATCCGCAGGTAACTTTTATGATAGATTTCATTCGACGTATCATACTGAAAGTAATTTGAGAGAGTAGTGAGAAAGTTCTTTCGATCGCACCTTATCCCTACTTCACTTGAATAATTCGTTTGATCTCGCTCAGCTTATTCAACGCTTCGAGTGGCGTTAGATTGTTTACGTCGAGGTTACGGATCTCATCACGCACCTGGCTCAGCACCGGATCGTCCAATTGAAAAAAGCTCAGTTGGTAAGCTTCGCCCTTCGCTGTTTTCGCCACATCGACCACGGTAGGCTTAGCCTGTGCACGGCCAGATTCCAACTGAGTTAAGATCTCGCCCGACCGCTCTAAGATGCGTCGAGGCATGCCCGCCATACGCGCTACATGGATACCAAAGCTATGCTCACTGCCCCCGGGCATGAGTTTGCGAAGGAAGATGACCCGATTGCCCGACTCGCGCACCGAGACGTTAAAGTTGCGGATGCGAGAGAAGCTCTGCGCCATCTCGTTCAGCTCGTGATAATGCGTGGCGAAGAGTGTGCGAGCAGACGCCGTCGGGTGCTCATGGATATACTCGACAATGGCCCAGGCGATGGAAATGCCATCATACGTGCTCGTGCCGCGTCCCAGCTCGTCGAAAAGCACAAGACTGCGTGCAGAGAGATTGTTGAGGATGTTCGCCGCCTCGTTCATCTCGACCATGAAGGTGGATTCGCCCGCGGAGATGTTGTCTGACGCTCCGACACGCGTAAAGATCTTGTCCACCCACCCGATCCGTGCGCTCTCGGCAGGAACAAAGCTGCCCACCTGGGCCAGCAAGGATATGAGCGCCGTCTGTCTGAGTAAGGCCGACTTACCCGCCATGTTAGGACCGGTGATGATAAGGATCTGCTGTTCGCGGCGGTCGAGATAGACGTCATTGGCTACGTACGGTTCGTCGGAAGGCAGTTGCCGCTCGATGACGGGATGGCGGCCACCTCGGATATCGATCACGTCAGAGTCATCCACCACCGGCCGTACGTAACGACGGCTTACAGCCGTGCGAGCGAAGGAGACGATGCAGTCTAATTGCGCCACCAACTGCGCATCGCGTTGGATGGGGCGGACGAGGTGCGTCAGATCAGCCGTCAGACGGTTAAACAACTCCGCTTCCAAGGCTACAATACGCTCTTCAGCACCGAGGATCTTTTCCTCGTATTCCTTTAGCTCCTCCGTGATGTATCGCTCGGCGTTCACCAGTGTCTGCTTGCGGATCCACTCCGGCGGCACCTTGTCCTTGTGTGTGTTACGCACCTCGATGTAGTATCCAAACACATTATTGAAGGCAATCTTCAGACTCGGAATACCCGTACGTTCGCTTTCGCGCTGCTGCACCTTTGTCAGATAGTCCTTGCCCGAATAGGCCATCTCGCGCAGCTCATCAAGCTCCTGGCTCACGCCCCGGGCGATAACGCCCCCTTTAGCGATCGTCACCGGTGGCTCACTAACCAGCTCACGCCCGATGCGTTCGCTCATCTCCGAGCAGGGATCGAGCGCTTCGGCCCAGGTGCGGAGCACCTCATTGTCCGACGCCATCGAGCACGTGCGTATCCGCCCAATGGCCTCCAGGGCACGCCTAAGCTGCACCACTTCACGCGGCGCTACCCGACCCACGGCCACCTTGGAAATGATCCGCTCCACGTCGCCCACTTCGCGCAGCTGCCCAATGAGCGCTTCGCGCAGCAACGCGTCGCTCACGAGCGTGGCCACAGCGTCCTGTCGCCGACTGATCTCGGCCCTGTCTCTCAGCGGAAAGAGCAGCCAGCGCTTCAGCAGCCGGGCACCCATGGGCGAGGTCGTCTCGTCGATCGTTTCCAGTAGCGAGCGTCCGCCCTCGCTCATGGTCCGCACGAGCTCAAGGCTGTGGACGGTAAACTTGTCAAGCCTGACGTAACCGTCCTCCTCAATGCGGGCCAGCGACGTGATATGTCCCACCTGCGTGTGCTTCGTTCGATCCAGATAGACTAGGATAGCGCCGGCGGCTATGATGCCGTCCTCCAGATCCTCGACGCCGAAGCCCTTCAGGCCAACCGTCTCGAAGTGGCGCTGTAAGCGATCGCGTGCCGTCTCCGGTGTAAAGACCCAATCCTCCAACTCAAACACACTGCCCACCGGCCCAAAGGCACAGCCAAAGCGATCGCGTAGGCCGTGGCAGAGGAGCACCTCCTTCGGCGCAAAGTCGGCTAGCCATTTATCCACCGTTTCTACCATGCCCTCGGCCGTGAGAAACTCTCCCGTCGAAATATCCAGAAAAGCCACGCCGCACTTCGCTCTTCCGAAATGCACCGCAGCCAGAAAATTATTCTCCCGCCGATCCAGTACATTATCATCCATCAAAACGCCCGGTGTGACCAGCTCTGTGACCCCTCTTTTGACCAGTTTTTTAGTCATTTTCGGATCCTCCAGCTGATCGCAAACCGCCACGCGCAGCCCAGCCCTTATCAGTCGCGGCAGATAGACGTCAAGCGCGTGATGAGGAAACCCGGCCATCTCCACATCCTGCGATGCGCCATTCGAGCGCTTCGTCAGCACAATGTCAAGCGCTTCGGCCCCCTCGACAGCGTCCTGTCCATACATTTCATAAAAGTCACCCACACGGAAGAGCAAAATGGCCTCTGGATACTTTGCCTTAATACCAAAATACTGCTTCATCAACGGGGTATCGACGGATTTTGCCACAGTGGTTTTTTCCTTTGATTTGAGTGAGCAAAAGTATGGCTAATCAAAAAGCTCCGCAAAAGCAAGGATTTCCGCGTGCCGGAGGGCAGCCGCACCCCATTTTTGAGAAGTGCTTGGAGGTGTCGTCGATATGGAGTGCCGCGGTGAATGATCCCGTTTCGTTGGATCCGCTTGTCTTTCCGCTGTGAGTCAATGGCTCGGGTAAGTTTCCTGATCGTGGGTCATTGCCATTTGGATATGCCCTGTTTGGGTATCCTTGTTCCGGCTTTGTTGCGTCGCAAAGTGTTTTTGGGGATGTCTTTCAGCGTCTTCGCGTCACACCCAAACGGCCTTTGGACCCCAGAAATCTGCTTTGTTGGCCAACAAAACGCTTTTCTGACCCAGAATTTGGCTTTGTTATGCCACAAAGCACTTTTCTGACCCAGGATACTGCTTTGTTACGCCACAAAGCATTTTTCTGACCCAAGATACTGCTTTGTTGCGCCACAAAGCACTTTTCTGACCCAGATGCTGCTAATGCTTCGATCGAAAGAAGAGGCTGCGGCGATTGGGGTCTGGTGTTCGGCTGCAGAGCAAGATGATCAGCTCTTCAAGAGCCGCCGCAATAGCCACGATAAGCACCGAACGCATCACACCCACAGGTACGGGGCCATACAAGACGATCCGCACAAGCACCACAAAGGCCAACATCGCACTGAGCTTATTGCCGATCGTGTGAACCGAAACAACACGCCCAAACCGTACCCATCCGACGACGAGCGCGATGAGGCGTACAGCGATGACAAGCAGCAACTCGAGTAAGCAGGCGCGGAGAACAGACTCGTAACGCGTACAGAAAATCCACCCCACAGAGATAAAGAACATCCAGTCGGCCACGGAGTCGAGGCGAGCACCGAGGGCGGTGTGACAATCGAAGCGCCGCGCAATGAGTCCGTCGATGGCGTCGGTGATGCCAGCCAGCAACATGAACGCAGCGAGCCACACGGGCTGATCAGCCACAGCCACAAGAACGGGCGAAAGGGCAATGCGCAGCGCAGAGAGGATGTTCGGGATGTGCTTCATTCGGTCGTTGGGGTGGCGGAATTACTTGGACACGATCTGCAACACATCCAGCAGATGGCGGTCGATAGGCTTATCCTTCTTGATCGCCTTGGCAAAGGGCACAAGCACTAGCTCTTCGTTTTGCAGCCCGACCATCACGTTACGTTGCCCCTCAAGCAAGGCTTCGATAGCTGCCTCGCCCATGCGGGTAGCCAGGATGCGATCTTGGGCCGAGGGAGAGCCGCCGCGTTGCAGGTGGCCGAGGATGGAGACACGCACATCGAACTGTGGATACTCCTTCTTGACGCGTTCGGCTACCCCTATCGCACCACCCGTCACCTCGCTTTCGGCCACGAGTACGATACTGCTGTTCTTCGATTTGCGAAATCCCTGCTCGATCATCTCGGCCAGCTGGTCTTTCTCAAGCGAGATCTCGGGGATGATGGCGGCCTCGGATCCGGTAGCTAAAGCACCGTTAAGCGCTAGAAAGCCGGCGTCACGCCCCATGACCTCGACGAAAAAAAGTCGCTCATGTGAGGAGGCCGTATCGCGGATCTTGTCGACGCACTCCATGATGGTGTTCAGGGCAGTGTCGTAGCCGATGGTGACATCCGTGCCAGAAAGATCGTTGTCAATCGTGCCGGGCAGGCCGATGATGGGAAAGTCGTGCTCCTGGGCAAAGTCACGGGCACCGTGGAGGCTGCCGTCGCCACCGATGACGACGAGGGCGTCAATACCATACTTCACGATCGTGTCGTGAGCTTGGCGTCGGCCTTCGGGGGTACGAAATTCGTCGCAGCGGGCTGTCTTGAGGATGGTGCCTCCGCGTTGTATGATGTTGCTGACGCTTTGTGTCTCGAGTGGCTTGATCTCGTCAGTGATGAGCCCGCGGTATCCGCGATAGATGCCCATCACAGTCATGCCATTGCCGATGGCCGTACGGGTGACGGCCCGGATAGCGGCGTTCATGCCCGGGGCATCGCCGCCCGAAGTCAATACGCCAATGCGTTGAATGGTTGTTGCCATGTCGTTAAGTGATTAGGAAGTAAAACTTGGAATAGGCTATGAAAAAAAGCCGGGCGTTTATCAACGGCCGGCTCTCAAGAGTCCAAAATCAATTCGATATCCTTAGCTAATAAGCTATGAACAAAGACTTGTTATGATAGTAGGGATTGTTCGTCAACTTGCACCCAGAAAGCCCAGCAATACGCCGGCTGCCACGGCCGATCCGATCACTCCGGCCACATTCGGACCCATGGCGTGCATGAGCAAGTAGTTGCTGGGATCGTATTCCAGACCGAGGTTTTGCGAGATGCGTGCAGAGTCGGGCACGGCTGATACGCCGGCATTACCGATCAGCGGATTGATCTTGTTGCCCTCCTTGAGGAAGAGGTTGAAGAACTTCACGAACAGCACACCTGCACTCGTAGCTACGATGAACGAGAAAGCGCCGAGGATGAAGATCTCCACGGACTGGAAACGGAGAAACTCCGTAGCCTGGGTTGACGCACCGACAGTGACGCCGAGCAGGATGGTGACGATATCGATGATCGGTCCACGAGCAGCCTCAGCCAAGCGGCGGGTGACCCCACTTTCCTTCAGTAGATTGCCGAAAAAGAGCATGCCGAGCAACGGTAGCCCCGAGGGTACAAGAAAAGCCGTCAGCAAGAGGCCGATGATGGGGAAGATGATCTTCTCCGTCTGCGACACTACGCGGGGCGGTTTCATGCGGATCACGCGTTCCTTCTTCGTGGTGAAGAGACGCATGAAGGGGGGCTGGATGATGGGCACAAGGGCCATGTAGGAGTAAGCCGACACGGCGATGGCCCCCATCAGGTTGGGAGCGAGCTTCGATGAGAGGAAGATGGCCGTCGGGCCGTCTGCTCCACCGATGATACCGATGGCACCGGCCTGACTGGGATCGAAACCAAGCTGTAGAGCGGCGATGTAAGCGCCGAAGATGCCAAACTGTGCGGCTGCACCAATCAGGATCAGCTTGGGGTTAGAGATCAGCGCCGAGAAGTCGGTCATGGCGCCGATGCCAAGGAAGATGAGCGGCGGATACCAGCCCTGCTTGACACCCTGATAGAGGATGTTGAGCACGGAGCCTTCTTCATAGATACCGATCTGTAGTCCGGCATCTTTGAAGGGGATATTACCGATCAAGATTCCGAATCCGATAGGGATAAGGAGCATCGGCTCGAACTCGTATCTGATGGCAAGGAAGATAAAGACCAAGCCAACGAGGAGCATAATGATGTGCCCCCACGTAGCGTTGGCAAATCCAGTGAAGGAGAGAAACGTCTGCATGTTCTCTCCCAAGAATGTTAAGAAACTCTCCTGCATTGTGCCACTGTTTTATTTGATGATTACCATATCGGCTCCCTCCAGGATGGAGTCGCCCTTGTTCACCTTGATCTCTACAACTTCACCGTCACGATCAGAGGGGATAATGTTTTCCATCTTCATGGCTTCGAGTACGAAAAGCTTCTGCCCGCGCTTCACTTTGTCGCCCACCTTACAGTCGACGGTCAGGATGACGCCTGGCAGTGGCGACTTGATGGCCGAGGCCGAGCTTTCTGTAGCCTGTCGAGTTACCACGGGCCCGCCGGTAGCTGTAGTGGGAGCCTGTGCGGGACGTTTGACAGCTGTGAATTCTTTTTTGGCTGGCTTGTCCATCTCCACCTTGTAGGGAGTGCCATTCACTTCCACCTCGGCCGTGGTGTCCTCCACTTGGTTGACAGAAACGTTGTAGACGTTGCCATTGATGATATACTTGAACTGTTTCATTTCTATATAGATTGGTGTGCGTGTGTCTCCTTCTTTATACTGTTTATCGCTTCATGGGGATATTTCTTAATCCATAAATCTTAGAGTTCCACGGGGAATATCTCCGCGCTACTTGATTCATAGTAAGTACTGCGCTTTCGATGTCATGGGTATCTTCAGACATTTCGTGAAGTGCCAATGCGATGGCAGCAAAGATTTCGCCTGAATCCTCTCCGCTACGTTCAGCTGCACCTTGTACTCCAGACTTTTCTGCACGCTTTCGGCTAGCATTGACAGCAATACGTCCGACTTGCTTGAAGAGAAGATAAAGAATCAACAGACCGGCAAAGACGACAGCCATAGCCGTCACGGTCATCCCCACTCCCCAGGGATCGTTATGCTGAAAGTTGTCGATCTTTTCATTTGAGTCCAACACTTTGTTGTTCGTGTCGGGGGTGACTTTTTCAAGTGTTTCCCAAGTGCCGACCCCGTCGAGCGTTAAGCCATAGCTCACGTCGGGCTTTTGTCCGGCGGGGACGGTGACTTTATCGATCAGGGTTTTTCCGTCAGAATCGAAGATGAAAATCGTGTTTTCATTTTCGGGATCCAACGTAAAGTTCAAATGAAATGTTCCGCGTGAAGGCTTATTATCAGCCCAAAACAGTGCGTGCTGACGGGGTGGGATTTTCGTCTTAACATCGCCTTTGGGGATCATGTACTTGCGGGGGTTGTTGGCGTCGTTCGTCAGGTAACACCCCTTCAGGTCGATCGTTCCAGGCGAGCTGTTGTAGAGTTCGATCCATCCGCTTCTCGATCCGTAATCATCAACGAAGTTGTCGACATTGATGACGAGCACCTCGTTCAGGCGTATAGAAGAAGCGGACTGCCCGCTTGCAGCCAAGCTGCAAACGAGCAGTACCATTGCCAAAAACATTCCCTTTGTTTTCATAAGACCAAACGGTTGCTTTGGTTTTACAAGATTGTTACAAGGGGATATTGCCGTGCTTCTTAGCCGGGTTAGTCAGCTTCTTAGTTTGGAGCTGCTGCAGGGCACGGATGATGCGGAAGCGCGTGTTACGCGGCTCGATCACATCGTCGATATAGCCGTAACGTGCGGCGTTGTAAGGGTTGGCGAAGAGCTTGTTGTATTCGCTCACCTTCTCGGCCATCAATGCGGCGGGATCAGCGGCTTCCTTCAGCTCCTTAGCGTAGAGCACTTCAGCAGCGCCCGATCCACCCATAACGGCGATCTCAGCGGTCGGCCATGCGTAGTTCATGTCGCCACGGAGCTGCTTACAGCTCATAACGATGTGTGAACCGCCGTACGACTTACGCAGCGTGACAGTGATCTTGGGTACCGTAGCCTCGCCATAAGCGTAGAGCAACTTGGCTCCGTGCAGGATGACGGCGTTGTACTCCTGACCCGTTCCGGGGAGGAAGCCCGGTACGTCAACGAGCGTGATGATGGGGATATTGAAGGCGTCGCAGAAGCGAACGAAGCGTGCGCCCTTACGCGAAGCGTTGCAGTCGAGTACGCCGGCCAAGAACTTCGGCTGGTTGGCCACAATACCAACGGACTGACCGTTGAAGCGGGCGAAACCGATGATGATATTCTTGGCGTAGTTCGGCTGGATCTCGAAGAACTCGTGATTGTCGACGATGGTATTGATCACCTCGTACATGTTGTATGCACGGTTGGGGTTGTCCGGAACGATCTCGTTCAGGTTGTCGTCCAGACGGTCGATCGGGTCGTTGCATTCCTTCAAAGGAGCCTCCTCGAGGTTGTTCTGCGGAATGTAGCTGAGCAGCTGGCGGATGGTGGCGAGGCCTTCTTCTTCGGTCTTAGCCGTGAAGTGGGTTACGCCAGACTTGGTGGAGTGTACGCTGGCACCGCCCAGGTTCTCCTGGGTTACGTCTTCGCCCGTTACAGTCTTCACCACCTTCGGGCCGGTGAGGAACATGTAAGAGGTGCCCTCGGTCATGAGCGTAAAGTCGGTCAGGGCCGGAGAGTAGACCGCGCCGCCGGCACAGGGGCCGAAGATGCCTGAGATCTGCGGGATAACACCCGAGGCGAGGATGTTACGCTGGAAGATTTCCGAATAGCCAGCCAGGGCGTTAACGGCTTCCTGGATACGTGCGCCGCCCGAGTCGTTGATGCCGATGCAGGGTGCTCCCATAAGCATGGCTTTGTCCATGACCTTGCAGATCTTCTGTGCCATGGTCTCGGAGAGCGAGCCGCCGAAGACGGTGAAGTCTTGTGCGAAAACGTACACAAGGCGTCCGTCGATTGTACCGCAACCGGTCACAACGCCGTCGCCAAGGATCTTCTTCTTATCCTGTCCGAAGTTCGTGCAGCGGTGCTCTACGAACATGTCCATCTCTTCGAAGCTGCCTTCGTCGAGCAACATGTTGATGCGTTCACGAGCGGTGTATTTGCCGCGTTCGTGCTGCTTTTCGATGGCCTTTTCGCCGCCACCCAGGCGGGCTTTCTCGCGCTGGGCGATGAGTTCTTTTATCTTCTCAAGTTGATTGCTCATTTCCTTATTCTCGTTTTTAATGGGTTATCATTTCATGCAGAGTTCGGTGAGGACTCCGTGTGTGGATTTGGGATGCAAGAAGGCGATGTTCAGGCCTTCAGCTCCGGGGCGCGGCTTCTTGTCGATCAGCTGCACACCTTTCGAGGCAGCTTCGTCAAGAGCAACCTGTACATCGGGCGTAGCAAAAGCGATGTGGTGGATGCCTTCGCCGCGCTTCTCGATAAACTTGGCGATGGTGCTATCGGGGCTCGTCGGCTCCAGAAGCTCGATCTTGGTCTGACCGAACTTGAAGAAGGCAGTCTTGACCTTTTGATCTTCCACGACCTCGATGTTGTAACACTTAGCGCCCAGTACTTCTTCGTAGTAGGGCAGCTGTTCCTCGATGCTCTTCACGGCGATGCCGAGATGTTCGATGTGGGTAATTTCCATAGTGACTATCCTTTTATAATGAATAATGTTAATGTGCGCACAAAGGTAAGCGCCAGATTGAATTTCTTATCGGGTTTATCTCAAGTACAAACGAAGCGGGTATTTCTTTCGCTCTATCCGGCCTTTTTATCGGGTAAAATCTGTATTCGGCATGCTTTTCCTTGCTCTTTACGGAGCTTTTTGTAGCACCAAAGCCCCGCGACGGTGTCTCTAAAGAAAAAGAAGGCCTAAAACCTTCACACGAAGGTGCTCCTAAAGAAAAAGAAGGTCCGTCAGCACCGCGCGACATCCTTTCTTGAAAAAAAAGAAGCCCCGGAACTTGGCCTGTCAGTGCTCCTTTTTTTCAAGAAGAACTGGCAATGGGTTCTAATCAGACCATATCTTGAGATATACTTCTATTTGAAGCTTCATTTCATCTTCATCCTAAGATACCATGCTGTATTTCTATCCGATCTTATTTCATTTCAAAATATACTCCTATCCTACACGCAGACAGCTCTGTATTTTAGAATACGCGGCTATATGACATTCATTCTATCCCATATTTTGAAATACAGTTCTATCCGAACCTCAAATCCATATATATCTAATAATGTGCGACAAGAAGTCGTGTAAGTAATTGTTTAACAATTAAATGAAGTAACAAATG
>CALHPT010000283.1 GCA_938036405.1 uncultured Tannerella sp. | reverse complement strand
CCTCCGTCCCCTCAGGGGATAGGGCGTAATTTCAGGATGACGCTCTCGTCCCCTCAGGGGATGAGGGTGTAATCGCAAAAAGAGCCCTCATCCCCTCACATTTTGGGGCGTTATCCCCCGCAGAGGCTCCGCCAGACAGCTATCTTGAGATTAATGCCCCACTTTTGCGCCCCATTAATTGAAAGAATGACAGAACAAATGAATCAGCGACCCTTGATATTGGTATCTAACGACGACGGCGTCGATGCGCGCGGCATCCGTGCACTGGCCGAGGGCATGCGCCTGCTGGGCGATGTCTTCGTCATGGCCCCCGATGGCCCCCGTTCGGGCATGTCATCCGCCATCACCACCACACAGCCCATCACCTACCGGGTGCTCTCCGAAGAGGAGGGCCTGACCGTATGCAGCTGCTCGGGCACACCGACCGACTGCGTCAAGGTGGCCGTCAGCGAAGTGCTCGACCGCAAGCCCGACCTGCTCGTCTCGGGCGTCAACCACGGCGGCAACGAGGCCCTCAGCGTACACTACTCCGGCACCATCGGCGCCGCCATCGAAGGCTGCGTGCTCGACATCCCCTCGCTCGGCGTCTCCTTGGTGCACTATCGCAGCGAGGCCGACTTCTCCGAGGCCGTCCGACTCGCCCAGCGCGTGGCCAAAGACTTGCTCCGGAACGGCCTGCCACACGGCACATACCTCAACCTCAACGTCCCCAACACGCCCCACGTCAAGGGCCTCACCATCTGCCGTCAGGCCGACGGACGGTGGATCCGGGAGTTCGACCGCGTCTCCACGCCCGACGGCTCGCCGGCCTTCCGCATGACGGGCGAGTATCTGAACTATCCCCCCATCCTGCCCGACAACGACACACAGCGCCTCTCCGAGGGTTGGGCCACGATTGTGCCCTGTCTGCTCGACGTGACGCACCACGCGTTTATGAAAGAGTTGAAGAGCCGTGGTCTGGATGATGCGGCTGCGCGATAGTAAAGGTTGTACGTACTGCGGTAGGGGCGTATTGCATACGCCCCACAAATGCCCCGGCACGGGGCAAATGCCGGATACATTTATTCGGGCCGTTGGCCCGCTTGTGGGGCGTATGCAATACGCCCCACAAGCGGTACGTGCAATCACCCGCGCCAACGGCGCGTAACTACCCTGTAAGAGATGAAATACTACCTCATTGCCGGCGAAGCTTCCGGCGACTTGCACGCCTCAAACCTGATGGCGGCGCTGCGCGACGAAGATCCGCAGGCGGAGTTCCGCTTCTTCGGCGGCGACCTCATGCGCGCCGTCGGGGGGACATGCGTCATGCACTACCGCGAGATGGCCTACATGGGCATCATCCCCGTCGTGCTCCACGCGCGTACCATCGCCCGCAACATGCGCCTCTGCCGTGACGACATCCGTGCCTGGCGCCCCGACGTAGTCATCCCCGTCGACTATCCCGGCTTCAACCTCCGCATCGCCCGCTACGTGCACGACACGCTCCGGCTGCCCATCTGCTACTACATCTCGCCCAAGATCTGGGCTTGGAAGCGCGGCCGCATACACACCATCCGCCGCTGCGTCGACCGTATGCTGTGCATCCTGCCCTTCGAGACGGACTTCTATCGCTCGTTAGACTACGCCGTCGATTACGTCGGCAACCCGTCGGTAGACGCCGTGGAGAACTTCCGACGCAGCGCCGTGGCCGGAGTCTCGCCCGTGGCGGACGACGGTCGGCCGTTGCTGGCCATTCTGGCCGGTAGCCGACGGAACGAGATCGCGGAGAATCTGCCGACCATGCTCGACGTGGCGCGCCGTTTCCCCACGCTGCGGCCGGTCGTGGCCGGTGCGCCGGGATTGACGATGGACGACTACCGACGTAGCCTCGGCCGTCGGGACGCGTTGCCGGAGATCGTCTTCGATCGCACCTACGAGCTGCTCGCCCACGCTCACGTGGCGCTCGTCACCTCGGGCACAGCTACGCTCGAGGCCGCGCTCTTCCGTGTGCCGCAAGTCGTCTGCTACGCCGTGGGCGGCGGACGGTTGGCCAACTACGTCTTCGACCATTTCTTCCGCGTGCCCTACATCTCGCTCGTCAACCTCATCGTCGGCGAGCCCGTCGTCCCCGAGCTTTTCGGCGGACGTTTCACTCGCCAACGCATCACCGACGCCCTCTCGCGCCTCACGGACGACACCCCCGAGCGTCGCCAGATGCTCGACGGTTACGACCGCATGATCCAGCGCCTCGGCCCCGCCGGCGCCTCGCAGCGCGCAGCGCGGGTCATCGCCGCCCTCACCCACTCCGGTACCCGGCCAAAATCCCCTCCCTCGGTGGAGGCCTGATCCTCTTTGGCCTCTTTTCTTCCATCCAAGGAAGAGAAGAAGGTTCATCCCCACGCAAGGTTCATCCCACGTATAGATAGAATATGAAAGACTTCTTCCGCGTCCTGCGACGGTTCGTTCCGCCCTATAAACGCTTCATGGCGCTGAACATCGCCTTCAACATCCTCTCCGCCATCCTCAACGTCTTCTCCTTCGCGCTCATCATTCCCATCCTGCGCATCCTCTTTAAGATGGACGACCGCGTCTACACCTATGCCGCGTGGACGTTTCGCTCGGTCACCGACTGGGAGGCATGGCGTGCGCTCCCCGGTGTGCTGCAAAACAACTTCTACTGGTACGTCAACCACCTCATTGAGACCCAAGGCAGCTCCACAGCGCTCATCCTGCTCGGCGTGGCGCTGATCGTGATGACGCTCCTCAAGGTGCTGGCCATGTACATGGCTTTCTACACCATGATCCCCATCCGCACCGGCGTGGTGCGCGACGTGCGCAACCAGATCAACCGCAAGATCACCGAGCTGCCTCTCAGCTTCTTCTCCGAGGAGCGGAAGGGCGACATTCTGGCGCGCGTCTCCGGCGACGTGAACGAGATTGAGACCTCGATCATGAGTTCGCTCGACATGCTGTTCAAGAATCCCATCCTCATTCTGATTTACCTCGCGGCCATGCTCTTAATCAGTTGGCAACTGACGGCTTTCGTCTTCATCCTCCTGCCCGTAGCTGGCTATGCGATGGGTCAGGTGGGCAAGCAACTCAAGCGCAAGTCGCTCGTGGGGCAGGCACAGTGGGGGGCGCTGATGAGTCAGATCGAGGAGACCCTCAGTGGGCTGCGCATCATCAAGGCGTTCAACGCCGAGCGGAAGATCCAGCAACGTTTCGAGGCGCAGAATGAAACCTTCCGCCGCACCACGAACCGCATCTACCGTCGCCAGCAGCTGGCCCACCCCATGAGCGAGTTCCTCGGCACCGCTACGATCGTCATCATCCTCTGGTACGGCGGAACGCTCATCCTCGGAAACAACAGCCCCATCGACGCCCCGACATTCATTTATTACCTCGTCATTTTCTACAGCATCATCAATCCAGCTAAGGATCTCAGCAAATCCGTCTATGCCATCCAGAAGGGCCTCGCCTCTGTAGAGCGCGTGGACAAGATCCTCCGGGCCGAATCGGACATTGTGGAGCCCGACGCGCCGCAACCGGTGCGGTTAGCGCAGGCCATCACTTACCGTGACGTGTGGTTCCGCTACCGAGAGGAGTGGGTGCTGCGGGGCATCAACTTGACTATCGAAAAGGGGAAGACGGTGGCGCTCGTCGGGCAGTCCGGCTCGGGGAAGAGTACGCTCGTCGACCTCCTGCCGCGCTTCTACGACGTGGAGCGGGGCGCCATCACCATCGACGACGTGGACGTCCGCCAGGCATCGCTCACCGATCTACGCGAGCTGATGGGCAACGTGAATCAGGAGGCGATCCTCTTTAACGACACCTTCTTCAACAACATCGCCTTCGGTGTCGAGTCCGCCACGCGCGAGGAAGTGGAGGAGGCCGCCCGCATCGCCAACGCACACGACTTTATCATGGCCACCGAACAGGGCTACGACACGAACATCGGCGACCGCGGCGGTAAGCTCTCCGGCGGCCAACGCCAACGCATCAGCATTGCCCGCGCCATCCTCAAGAATCCCCCGCTGCTCATCCTCGACGAGGCCACCTCGGCGCTCGACACAGAGTCCGAACGACTCGTCCAGGAGGCTTTGGAGCGACTCATGCGCAACCGCACCACGATCGTCATTGCCCACCGCCTCTCCACCATCCGCCGCGCGGATGAGATCTGCGTCATGCACGAGGGCGAGATCGTGGAGCGCGGACGCCACGAGGAGCTGCTCGCCCTCGACGGATACTACAAGCGCCTCTGCGACATGCAGACCTTCTGATCAGACGGCGGGCGCCTCCCCGGTCCGAGCCTCGCTGCCGCAAACTCCGGCCAGTGCGTGCCCGCGCCGATTCGGTCGGCTGGGGAGAGTGCCCGTGCGTACGACCGCCAGACATTCCGCAAAGGATAAGCGCGCGTAGCCGGAGACATGGAGCCTCACCGGACCATAGGGCGCGGTGTTTGCGAGAATTGAACGGACATTTGCGCCCCCATACGGGCCGCCGTCAGAGGCAGTCCGGGGTTCAATCTTTAGTTTTTCGTTTTTAGTTATCTCCTATGCAATCCAAATACAACCTCGAAGCCGCCCGACTGTTCGCTCAGCGATGGGCCGGAAAGGGCGACGAACGCAGCGATACGCAAACCTTCTGGCTCGAGCTGCTGGGCCACGTGCTCGGTGCACAAAACTCCTTTGAGCTGATCCGCTTCGAACAGGGCGTCAAGCTTGGGCACGTTTCCTTTATGGACGCCTTCATTCCGTCCACACATGTGCTGATTGAACAGAAGAGCCTCGGCGTAGACCTCGACACGCCGCAGAAGCAGAGCGACGGCACCCTGCTCACGCCCTTTCGACAGGCGGCGCGCTACAACTCCATGCTCCCCTACTCCGATCGGGCGCGGTGGATCATCGTCAGCGACTTTGCCCGCATCCGCGTCTACGACATGGAGACGCCGGAAGCTCCGCCGCGCGTCGTCACGTTGGCCAACCTGGAGCAGGAAGTCGACCGTCTCGACTTCCTCATCAACCCCAAGGTGGAGAGTATTCGCAAACAGGAAGAGGTTCTCTCGGTCGAGGCCGGCGCACGCATCAGCAAGATCTACGATTTGCTGCTGAAGAACTACTTAGATCCCAAATCTCCCGACACACTCAAGAGCCTCAACCTGCTTTGTGTGCGTATCGTCTTCTGCCTCTATGCGGACGACGCCGGACTCTTCGGCAAGCGAAATTTTTTCTTTCGCTACTTCGAGCCTCTCGTCAAGTTGCCGCACATCTTCCGCCTCGAGCTGATCCGCTTCTTCCGTGTCCTCAACACCCCGCACGAACAGCGCGACCCGTATGATCGCAAGTTTGCGCCGCTGCCTTACGTCAACGGTGGCCTCTTCGCTGACAAGTCCGCGGAGGCCTACGCTTGGGAGGTGCCCGAGTTCAGCCCCGAGACGATCCACGCCCTGATGATCGATGCCTCCGAGGGCTTCGACTGGAGCGGCATCTCGCCCACCATCTTCGGCGCCGTCTTCGAGAGTACGCTCAACCCCGAGACGCGACGTATGGGCGGCATGCACTATACGTCGGTGGAGAATATCCACCGTGTGATCGACCCACTTTTCCTCGACCTCCTGCGCGACGAGTTCGACAACCTCAAAGCCATCGCCGACCCGCGACGGCGCCGACGTGAGCTGCTGGCCCTCCAGGAGCGCATCGCCGCCCTGACCTTTTTCGACCCTGCTTGCGGCTCGGGCAACTTCCTCACCGAGTCTTACCTCTCGCTGCGCAGGCTGGAAAACGAGGTGGTTCGAGCCGCCGCCGTCGACACGGCGGAGATGCCCGTCCTGGGCGAAGCCTTCACGCCGATCCGCGTCACGATCGACCGCTTCTACGGGATTGAGATCAACGACTTCGCCGTCGTGGTGGCACGCACAGCGATGTGGATCGCCGAAACGAGTATGAAGTGCGAAACGGCATCGATCGTCCACCACGATCTCGATTTCTTCCCCCTCCGCTCCGAGGCCCATATCACCGAAGACAACGCCCTGCGCCTCGACTGGCAAGCCGTCTGCCCCGCGCCGGATTACATCATCGGCAACCCACCGTTTGTCGGCGCGCGCTTGATGAGCAAAGAGCAGAAAGAAGACCTACTCGGCGTCTTCGGCAAGGACTGGAAAAACGTGGGCAACCTGGACTACGTCAGTGGCTGGTATAAGAAGGCAGCCGACATGATGAAGAATACCCCGATCCGTGCCGCCCTCGTATCGACCAACTCCGTCACGCAGGGCGAAAATGTGCCAGCCCTCTTCCAACCCCTCTTCGCCGACGGGATGCATTTCGACTTTGCCTACCGCACCTTCCGCTGGGATAGCGAGATGGCCGAGAAAGCCCATGTACACTGTGTGATTATCGGCTTCAGCATGACTCCGAGCGACTTCCCGCCTCGGATCTACATCGGCAAGGGGGAATATATCGAAGTGAAGCACATCAATGCCTATCTGATGGAGGCGGACGATGTGTTTGTAGAAAGCAGGTCGAATCCCCTTTGCGAAGTGCCAGAAATTGGCATCGGAAATCAACCAATCGACGATGGAAACTACCTCTTTGAGGAAGCCGAGCGCGACGCATTTATCAAACTCGAACCGAAGGCTGCTAAATATTTCCGCCCATTTTACGGAGCGCAAGAGTTTATTAATAACAAGCCGCGCTTCTGCCTTTGGTTGGGAGACTGCTCACCCGCCGAATTGCGTCGCATGCCGCATGCCTATAAACGCGTAGAGGCCGTCAGGCAATTCCGCCTGAAAAGCAAAAGGGAGGCTACACTGAAATTGGCCGACAAGCCGACCCGTTTTCAAGTGGAGAATATGCCTGACTCAAATTATTTGCTTGTACCGAGTACTTCTTCTGAGAATAGACAATATATCCCTATTGGCTTTATGCCTCCAGAAGCGATGACATCGAATGCTGTACACATCATCCCCTCAGCAAGTCTGTATCACTTCGGCATACTGACCTCATCGGTGCATAATGCTTGGATGCGCGCCGTCTGTGGGAGGTTGAAGAGCGACTATCGTTACTCCAAAGACATTGTCTACAACAATTTCCCCTGGCCGACGGCCACGGACGCTGACCGTGCGAAGATCGAAGCCACGGCTGAGGCGATCCTTGACGCCCGCGCCAAGCATCCGGACAGCTCACTGGCCGACCTCTACGACGCCGCGGCCATGCCGCCCGACCTACGTCGCGCCCACTCGCGCAACGACGCCGCCGTGCTCCACCTCTATGGCCTCGACGCCGACAGCCCGGAGCCGACCATCGTGGCCCACCTGATGAACCTGTACAAGGCGCTTACCACTCCAAACGAAAAATGAAATCTTTCCCCATCCTCCCTTTGATCGCCGCACTCCTTCTCGCTGCGTGCGACCAGCTGCCCCGCGTCGGCTCGCAACCCCGCATGGCCTTCCACTTTGACGCTCCTGCCACGACGTGGGAGGAATGTCTGCCGCTCGGCAACGGGCGCATCGGCCTAACGCCCGACGGCGGCATCGACCGCGAAACACTCGTCCTCAACGAGGCTACCCTCTGGTCCGGCAGCCGCCAAGAGGCCGACAACCCAGACGCCGTGCGCGCCCTCGGCCGCATCCGCGAACTGATCTTGGGTGGCCATGCCGCCGAGGCGGAGGCCCTCCTGAACGAGGCCTTTGTCTGTCGCGGCGTCGGCACGAACAGCGGCGATGCGGCAGATAAGCCCTTCGGCAGCTACCAGATGCTCGGCAGCCTGACTCTCGGCTATGCCTACGACGGCAACGAACGTACCTCGACCACGGATTATCGGCGCGAGCTCCGCCTGGAAGAGGCCGTCTCGAAGGTCACCTTCCGCCGCGGCAAGACGACCTACACCCGCGAGGCCTTTACCTCGTTTGCCGCCGACGTGGCTGTCGTCCGACTGACTGCCGACCGCGAACACACCATGCAGCTCCGCATCGGCCTCAACCGTCCCGAGCGCTACGCCGTGACCATGGACGGCAACGACTTGACCATCCACGGCCGACTCTACGTGGGCGACGGACAGCTGGGACAGCCGGCCCGCACGCCGGGCGATACGGGTGTCGTGGTCGAAGATTCCGTCACCCGTGCCGCGCGGATGGAGGGCGGTGGCGTACGTTACGCGGCTCGGGTGCGCGTCGTCTTGCCCCAGGGCGGACAGGTGCGCGCGGCCAACGATACGACCCTCGCCGTGCAGGGTGCTCCGGAAATCATCTTGCTGGTGAGCATGGCCACAGACTACTTCGGCCGTAACCCGGACGCCACCGTCCGCACGCAGCTGGCTGAGGCGGCCGCCAAGCCCTACGACGCCCTTCGCAGCGAACATGTGACGGCCTACCGCGAACGTTTCGGACGCGTCGCCATCCGACTCGGGCTTCCCAACGGCCGCGAGGACTGGCCCATCACGAAACGCCTCGAGGCCTTCAGCCGAGACCGCCGCGACCCCTCGTTAGTGGCCCTCTACTACCAATTTGGGCGTTACCTGCTGCTCTCCTCTACCCGCCCCGGCAGCATGCCCCCGGCCCGGCAGGGCCTATGGTGCGCCACGACGCACACGCCGGACAATGGCGCCTACGAAGTGGATGGCCCCCTGGAAATGTGCTTCTGGCCGGCCGAGACGGGTAACCTCGGCGAGCTGATCCGCCCCCTGGCGGACTGGACGCAGCGGCTCGTCCCGAGCGGTCGCAACACGGCCGCCGCCTATTATGGCGCCCGCGGGTGGACGGTCCACTCCTGGGGCAATGCGTGGAGCTACACCGCGCCCGGCCGCGACCCGCTCCACAGCGCAGCCCCCA
>CALHPT010000282.1 GCA_938036405.1 uncultured Tannerella sp. | reverse complement strand
CAAATCGAAAAAAGAGCGTTTTGGCATTTGCGGAAGTTCCGCAAGCGAAAAAAAACGTTTCGGCATTTGCGGAAGTTCCGCAAGCATTTCCAAAAACGGTTTTATCCGTTACTCAGACTCCGAAACAAGCACAAAAAGGAATGTATATGAGGATGTTCCGCATCGCCGCTTCTCTGCCGGTCGGAGAAGAATCATCTCAGCATCCGGTATAACCATGGGGCGTTCATCCTTTGCCCTCGTTCATGCTGAGCAGCTCGTCCATCAGGTCGGAGGTGTTGCTCAAGGGTGGGACTTTGTGCTGGCCGCCGAGCTTGCCGTGGCTGCGGAGCCAGTCGAAGAAGAGGCCGGGGCGGGCTGGGATGATCTCGGGCGGGGCGAGGGAGATCTCTTTGTAGCGTTTGGCGGCATAGTCGGAGTTGAGGGCTTGAAGAGCGGTGTCGAGTGCGTCGGCAAAGGCGTCAAGCGAAGCGGGCGGCGTGTCGAACTCGATGAGCCAACGGTGGAGCCCCTTGGCGCGATCGGTGAGGAGGAAGCGTGGCGCGGCGATGTAGGCGCGGACGGTGGCGGCGGTGGCTTCCGCGGCCTGACGGATGGCGCGCTCGGCATTATCGACCATCAGCTCTTCGCCGAAAGCGTTGATGAAGTGCTTCGTGCGCCCAGTGATGAGGAACTTATAGGGTCGGAGGGATGTGAAGCGGATCGTGTCGCCGATGAGGTAGCGCCAGAGTCCGCCGGCGGTGGTGATGACGAGGGCGTAGTTCTCGCCCGTGCGGACGGCGTCGAGGGGCAGGGCGGCGTCCATGGGGATAGGGCTGCCGTCGGTAGGCAGGGTAGTGGTGGGGATGAACTCATAGAAGATGCCGTAGTCGAGCATGAGCAGGAGGCTGCGGTCGGCGGGGTCGTCCTGGAGGCCGAAGAAGCCCTCGGAGGCGTTGTAAGTCTCCATGTAGCGCATGTCGGGCGAGGGGATGAGGCGGGCGTAACGGTCGCGATAGGGCTCGAAGCCGACGCCGCCGTGGAAGAAGACTTCGAGGTCGGGCCATACGTCGGTGAGGGTGTGTGCGCCGGCGTCGCGAATGACGGCTTCGATCAGAACGAGCATCCAGGACGGTATGCCGGAAATACTTCCCACGTGGGCTTTGCGAGTGTTCTCGACGATGGCGCGGATCTTCGCCTCCCATTCGTCCATGAGAATGATGCGTCGCGAGGGTACGCGGACCAGATTGACGAGTGGATTGAGGTTTTGGAGCAATACGGCGGAGAGGTCGCCGCAGTGGGCGCGAGCGTTGAGGGGCGAGGGACTGTGGCTGCCGCCGAGGATGAGGCCTTTCTTGTCGAAGAATCGCGAGCGGGGGTTGTTGCGCAGGTAGAGGGCGACGGTGTCGAATCCGCCGGCGTAGTGTGCCCGGCGGAGGATGTCGGGGGTGACGGGAATGTATTTGCTGCGTGCGTCGGTCGTGCCGCTGCTCTGCGCGAACCATCGCGTGGCGCCGGGCCAAAGCACATCGCGTTGGCCGTCGATCATGCGTCGGACGTAGGGTTGCAGAGCTTCGTAAGCGTTGATGGGGACCGTGCGGCGGAAAGCGTCGTAAGGATCGGGGGCAGTCGCGAGGCGGTCGAAGTGGTGCGTATGTCCCCATTCGGTGTCGCGAGCGGCACGGAGCAGGTCGCCCAACTGTCGGCGTTGGATGGCGTGAGCCTGTTCAGCGTACGTCTCAATGACGCGCGCACGTCGAATGAACAGGGAACGAAGGAGGGTGGTGAGCATGGAATCGAAAAGCTAAAAACTAAAAGTGGCCGAATACAAGGCTGTTTCGTATCCGGCCGGGGCTGCTATTTGTCGTCGTAATGGCCTTCGACGTCAATGACGAGCACCGTAACCTTCTCGTCGTAGATGTCGTAAATGATTCGATCGTGTGCAGAGATGCGTCTCGAATAGGTAATGTCGTTGCCGCCTCTGAGGGGTTCTGGGTGACCGATGCCTGTCCGCGGATGCATTGAGATCTCATCAAGAACGGCAACCAGCTTCTTGAACAAGATGGGGTTGGACTTCTTCCACTTCTTGACAACCTTTTGAGCGTCTTTCGTGAAGTCTACTTTGTATTTCATAGCGCGTCCAACCAAGCATGCATTTCCTCTTTACTCTCAAAATGCAGGGTTTCTCCCCTTCTATATTCTTCTCTTGCCTGGTCTATTTTGGCTTGTAATTCAGGTGTGATGTCCGATGGCTCTTCGGTGAAGGGGATGAGCCTGTAAGCTCGTCTGCGACCGCGACGAATGATCACCTTTTCGCCCTTATCGGCCAAGTCAAACGCTTGATCCGAACGGGATGTGAACTCTTGGGTGGTAAAGTTTACTACTGCCATGATGCTTCGTTTTGAAGATGAATTGATGGGACAAAGGTAGGCGGGGAGTGAAAAGCGAATGGGGGCGGAGACTATGGCCGAGTATCCGGCAAACTTGGCGGCGTCCCTGACGCCCGTCAGAAGTCCGCGCTGAGGCGGAGGTTGAGTTGGCGGCCGGTGAGGTAGTTGGGGACGGCGTAGCGGTGGTTGTAGACGTCGGTGATCCAGTAGTAGGAGCCGGTGTTGTAGATGTCGAGTAGGTTGAAGACGTCGACACCGATCCAGAGGTTCTTGAAGTGACGCAAGAGGCCGCTATCCATCACGCGACTCTCGCCGCCAACGAGCTGGTAGGTGAAGCCGATATCGATACGACGATAGGCGGGTGTGCGGAAGGTGCTGTTGGAGGTGTAGCCTTGCCGCGGGACAGTGACGGGTAGGCCACCGGTCAGGACGCCGCGCAGGTTGACCATAGCCCGACGGTAGCCGGGGAAATAGTCCTGGAAATAGAGCGAGAGGTTGTATGCCGGACTGTTCGGCAGTGGGGCTTGCACCGTCGGCTGACCCGTGCGATCGATCGTCTGGCGGGCTTGCATGAGCGAGAGGCTGATCCACGAATCGGCACCGGGGACGAACTCGCCGAAGAACTTCGTGTCCCACCCGACGATATAGCCCCGTGCGCAGTTCTCGCCGTAGTAGCGGATCTTGACGTTGTCCACCGTGTAGGGATTGATGCGGCTGAGGTGCTTGTAATAGACCTCGGACGAGAGTTTGAAGTTGCGGCCACCCACCTTGAAGCTATAATCGCCACCGAGGATGAAGTGGATGGAGCGTTGGGCTTTCAAATCGCTATTGAGGCGCACGACGGTATTCCCGCCGGCATCTTGTTCCTCCACACGCAGCTCCTTATAAAAGGGCGACTGCGAATAGAGTCCGGTGGCGAAGCGTAGCGTGAAATCTTGGTTGGCCGTGGGGATAAAGCCGACAGAGGCGCGAGGACTGATGAGCAGTTCGCGGTTGTAGCTCCAATAGCTCGCGCGCAGACCGGCAATGACGGTGAAGAGTCCTTGCGGGGTGCGAAACTTGATGACGTCTTGCGCATAGCCCGAGGCACGCATGCTGCTGAGGCTGTTGTTGGAAAAGAGATTCGCGATGACGTTCACCTCGCGGCCCGTCTGCGGCAGCGAGTAGCCCGACGAGTCGCGGCTCTCCCATTCGCTGATGCGATCGACGAGGCGCTCCGACTGGAGGCCAGCGCCCCACTTGAGCGTATGAAACGACGACAGTTGCGAGAGACCGTAGACGCCGACATGCACCACGGTAGCCTGAAGGCGGTTGCGGGCGTGTTCGTAATACGACGCCAGCGAGAGCGACGAGGCTTCGCCGGCCGACTCATCGCCTGCTTTGTCCAGCCGATAGGCGCCCTCGATGTCGTAACTCTCCTCCTCGTTCGAGCGGAAAGCGAAGGCTTGCAGACCCACTTCAGACTTGTCGCTGGGCGTATGTTTGAGGGTCAGGGCCCCGTAATACGTGTCGAAGCGGTCGCGCTCGCGGCCGTCGAAGTAAACGTGGAAGATGCGCGCATCTTCCGTCGTACCGAAGCGTGTTTTCAGCTCGATGGGGCGGTAGCTGTAATGATTCGAGGCGATGTTACCGAGGAAGTTCACCTCCCATTTCGGCGCGGGCCGATAGGTCATAAACGTTTGCAGGTCGATGAACCGCGGCTCGTATTCGGCGCGGGCATCGGCATCGCTGAGCAGCGAGCTGGACATGCGGTAACGGATGCCCGTGACTTGTGTGAAGCGTTTGCTGGCGCTGCCCACATAGGCGTTGGCCGTGCTGAGCGTGGGGTGCGAGGAGGCCAGCATGCCGAGCGTGGCGGCGCCCTCCCATCCCTTGGGCCGCTTGTACGTGATGTCGAGCACGGAGCTCATCTTGTCGCCATAGCGCGCCTCGAATCCGCCGGCCGAAAATTGCACTTGCTCCGTCAGGTTGGGGTTGACGAAGCTTAGTCCCTCCTGTTGCCCGGAGCGGATGAGCAGCGGGCGGAACACTTCCATGCCGTTGACGTAAACCATATTCTCGTCGTAGCTGCCTCCGCGAACGGAGTACTGCGAGCTGAGTTCGTTGTTGGATGAGACGCCGGCGTACGTCACCACGAGGCTTTCGATGCTGCCGCCCGAAGGGTCGGGCAGGACTTTGAGCCGGTTAGCGTCGAGGTGCTCCATCGTCGTCGTTTGTCGGCGCGTGGCCGTGACGGAGATCTCGCCCAGCTCGAGCGCTGCGGAGGTGAGTTGCACATTCACCCGCATATCGCCAGCGGGCCGCGGGATGATGCGCTCGGCCTTGTGGTAGCCGAGGCAGGAGAAGACGAGCACGACGGAGTCCGTCGGCGCCACGGTGAGCGAATAGAAACCCTTCTCGTCGGTCATCGCGCCGTTCATCGTCTGCTTGACTTGCACCAAGACCAGCTCCACGGGGTTGCCGTCGGCGTCGCGCACGTTGCCGGAGATCTTGATTCGCTGTGCCCACACCGTCGTGAGGCTCAAGCAGAGGCTGAGCGCCGTGGCCAACAGGCCGCATCGTGTATATCGTCTTTTACTCTTCATCCTATTTATCTATTGTGTAAACCGGTTTCTTAGAAGCCGTTTTGAATTTATTTCGGAGGCTATCGGGAGAATATTTTAGGGTGTTTTGTTTCATCATTAGACGAGCATAGCAAGCTATGTGAGGATTAATGATGGAACAAAAGGGCAGAAATAGGCCTCGATAGACCCGAAACAGAAAGGAGTAAGATCCGCCCAGACAGCTCCATAAAACAATCATCCAATAAATTCAAAACAGCTTCTTATTTCATCTCGTCACGCCGCAAATACGCCGTATGGCCCCGAGCGCGATCCTTGTACTTTTGCCGCCGTCCAAAATGCCTGTCGACACAGAGGATGATTAACCCCCGGATACCGCGTGGAGGACGTTTTTGCATCATGTGGAATAAGAAATTTCTTGTTAGCCAGAGGCCGCTTTTCGTCTCACCGTCCGAGCGAACAGAACGACGCCGTACGGCATTGTTGTTTGGCCTGTTGTGGTTCAAATTTGTGTGGTTTGACGTCTGTTGGTGTGCCGCCTCCACCTACCGACCCTTTTCAATGGTCGAGACATACCTCAGCGCTACACTCGCCGCGCTCATTTTGTTGCTGCCACTCGTGATCTGGCGTATGGAGCGGACGACATGGGTCGTGGCTATCCTCACGGACGTACTCCTGGTCTGTAATTTGATGTATTTCCGCACCTACTACACCGCCATTCCGCCGGATAGCTACCTGCTGGTTGGCAACCTCCGAGATTTCACGGACAGCGTCTGGGAGTCGCTCAAAATCACCGACGCCCTCTTCCCGGCATCGACCGTGGTGGCCGCCGTGCTGCGCTATCGCCGACGGGGACAGACCTCGCGGCTCCGTCGGTCAGCCTTGCTCCGACGTTATACCATCGCGACGACCGTCACGGCCGCCGCCCTGCTGACTTTGACCCTGGTGAAGGGTGGATTCCGCACGGCCTACGAGTCGATGCAAGGCTCGTACACCCACACGTGCGTGACGCCGATGTACACAGTCTTCGGGACGTTCTACTACGACTGTATTCGCGGCGCAGAGACGTTCACGCCAGAGGTCGGGCAGCGGATCGAGGCCTGGATGACGGCCGATCGCACCGCCCGCATGGTCGCCGACGCCGACACGTTGCTGCCGGACACGGCCGTGCGCCAACACGTCATCATCATCCTGGCCGAATCGCTCGAAAGCTGGGTCTTGGAGCGCACAGTGGAGGGGCAGGAGCTAACCCCGCGCCTCAACGCCCTGCTGCGCGACTCGCTGACGATCTATGCGCCGCATATCCTCTCGCAAGCGAAGGGCGGACGGTCGATCGACGCCCAACTCATGATCAATGCGGGGCTGCTGCCGATCGCCAGCGGGGCCTACAGCCTGAAGTATCCACACACAACGTACCCTTCGCTGGCCGAAGCGATGCGCGCGGAGTATGGCGCCGACGCGGTGCGGGCCTATGCGCTGACGGGCGACAAGCCGATGGTGTGGAACCAGGCGGTCATCGACCCGGCGCTGGGCTATGACAGCCTGATCGCGAAGGCCAGCTTCGTGAACGACGAACCCGTGGGCCCGAGGTACCGCCCACAGATCGGCGACGTCTCGCTGATGCGTCAGATTGCCGAAAAAATCGTTCGCGGCGAGGTCTGGGACGCGCACCGGCACATGCTCCTGCAATGCGTCACCTACTCGGGCCACTTCCCCTTCGCCCTGCCCGAACGGCTGCGCGAGGTGAGATTCTCCGACCGTTACCCCGAGCGTATGCGCGACTACATGGCTACGGCGCGCTACACCGATCGCGCCATCGGCCTCTTCGTCGACCGACTCCGGGCAGCCGGCGTTTATGACAACACGCTCGTCGTGATCACGGGCGACCATGAGGGACTCGGCGAGATGCGTCGGGCGTGGTGCGAGAGTGCCGGCGGACGCGGCCTGGTCGCTGACCGACCCATGGTGCCCTTCATCGTCCTGAACGCGCCGCGGGGAATGCGTGTGGAGGCGGTCGGCGGGCAAGTGGACATCTACCCCACCCTGCTCCGGCTACTCGGACTGCGACGCTATGCCTGGCGCGGCATGGGACGTAGCCTCACCGACCCCATGCGCCCGCCCGTGGCCGTCGATCCATACGGTACGATCTACGGTCGGCCCGACTCCATCGCCGCCCCGACACTCCAGCGGCTGAAGGAGGCCTGGCCCGTATCGGACGCGATCATCCGATACGATTACTTCAAACGGAAAGCTAAGAAGGGATAGCTAAAAACGTGTGTTCGACGTCAGAGAATGCTGTTTTTGAGACGCCGTCGTGTCGCATGACGAGACCCAAATGGCCGTTGAGACGCCGTCGTGTCGCATGACGAGACCAAAATGGCCATTGAGACGCCGTCGTGTCGCATGACGCTCGTTCCCTCAGGAGAGACGAGGGGTGCCATCGCAAAGACGCCCCGTCATCTCTCAGATAACGAGGCGTCTTTTTATCGTTTCGACCTATTGCAGGGCGCGTTCGGCGGCGCTCACTCCTTGCGTAGGGCACGGACCACTTCACCGATGTACATCGTGTGGAGGCCGGCCTTGCCGCGTTTGGCGTAGTGCTCGCGGGGCACATCGTCTTTGAACGCGGCCGAGTCGAAGGGCGCGGCGTAGAGCAGGCGGCACTCCAGGACAAGGTCGGCCTCGGCGTAGTAAGGCGTGCCGTTCTCAGTGTAAAGCGTGTGGAGGCCGAGCGCAGCAGCCTTGTCGCCATCGCGTCCGCTGTGGTGGCCCATGTAGCGGAGGATGCTGTCGCCCTCGGCAAAGGCCATGACGGTGAAGTAGGGCGAGCGGTCCATGAACTCCTTCGTGTAGCGCTTTTCGGCCACGTAGACGGTGACGGTCGGCCGTCCCCAGAGGGTGCCCATCGCGCCCCAACCGATGGTCATGGCGTTGCTCTTCTCACGGTCGCCAGCGGCCAAGAGGAGGCCCTTGCCGCGGAAGTAGGTGAAGGGGTTGAGGGTGAAATCTTCGTTCACGGGAAACTCTTTGAAGGTGCCCTCGGGGTTGGCGGCTTTCGGAGCATCGGTAGCCACGGCTTCGGTGGCTTTGCGCGTGTTGTGACTACCTGAGGCTACGGCCATCCTGACACAGACGACGAGCAGTGCCGCTGCCAATACGATGTTGAGGATACTGGAGGTTTTCATTTTGGAGGGTGGAGAGGTAAAGGGTGGATAAATAACAAGCAGTCCTGCCGGTCACGAGCGGATCCGGCAGGGCTGTTTGAGTTCATTCTTCAGGAGAGGGATCAATAGATCGTCTCGGGCGGACTGGCTACGGTGGCGTCCTTACCGATCTCCTTAAAGGCGGCGATCATGCGCTTGGTGTCCGTCTTGGCGGGGTTGTAGGTGACGGTGACTTGCTGCTTGGTCTGGTTGACGCGAACGTCCTTCACACCTTTCTCATAGGCGAACTGCTTCTTGATATTCTTCACGCAGTTGCTGCACACGATCTCGACGGCGAAGGTGACGCGCTCGTCTTTCTTAGGCGTCTTCTGGTCCTGCGCCATCGTGTGGGTTGCGCCCATCGCCATCATCAGCAGGGCTACGATCATTGATTGAATTGCTTTCATACTCAGTCTTGTTTTGAGGGTGAATAATCAAATGCGCCAGTGTGGCGCGGTAGTTATAAGTCGTCATTGCAGGGGCTAGCCCGATGCTTGCCCCGAGGGGGGCGACGCCGGCAAAAGTAAGATAACTGATTGATCCGCCGGCGGATCAAGTCTCTACGGAGCACTTAAAGCGACCAGCGCAATCCCCCGTACACCTTCCGCCCGTGCACCGGCCCCCAGACCATCGTGGCGTCGAAATCGTTGCCCCACGGGTCGGATGAGGCGATGATGGGATT
>CALHPT010000281.1 GCA_938036405.1 uncultured Tannerella sp. | reverse complement strand
TGCCATACCACGTCGTAGTCGGCGACGCCGAGGCGACCTGCAATAAGCCGGGCGGTTTCGTGAACTTGGCGGGAGTAGAGGGCGCCGTCGGCGTCGGTGCCGGAGCGTTGGTCGGCGACAACCGGGATGGAGTGGGCGGTAAAGATGAGTCGGATATCGTCGCGGCCTATCCCCTGGTCGGCGTATTGCTGGTAGGCGTTGCGGATGGCGTGGGCGCCGGCTTCGATAAATGTGGGGTGGTCGAAGAATTGCCGCAGCCGATAGAAATCAATGGGGGTTTTGTGGTGCTCCGCCAGGTGGTGGCGCATTTTTTGGATGTCCTCCCCGTATTGGCGGCAGCCGGAATACCCGCCCCAGGCGGAGGTGGCGAAAACGGCGACGTTGCGGTGCCCGTTTTCGGCGAGTTCGAGGGCAATGTCGTTGGCGTAGGGGTGCCAGTTGCGGTTGCCGAAGTAGACGGGCAAGTTGCGACCCCGGCGGCGGAGTTCGGCCTCGACGTTGGCGCTGACATTGGCTAAGAACTTATCACGGTCGGCATTGATTTCCTCAATATCCATCGTGGCGATGACAAGGCGCAACTGACCGAAAAGAATATCGGTGGCTATATTCTGGATGTTGTGCGTATTTTGCCCTAACAGACGTTCGGCCGCATTGGTCATGCTCTCCGGTTCGGTCGAAATGCCGACCGTAAAACGGCAAGGCACGTCTACACGGATGTTTTGTTTACTCAGCGCATTCGTCAGGTTACACTCGATGGAGATGGGCGTAAGGTCGAGGAAAGCATAATTTTGGAACACGGGCCAGATGAACGCCGCCCCACCGTGGATGCAGCGTGCCGAGCTGACGCCGCCCTCTTTGTTGCGACCTGTTTTCCCGTAAACGACTAAGATTTTGTCCGAGGGACAGCGTTTATAACGCGAAAGAATCGAAGCGAACGTCACGAACAGGACGGCTACGATCACTACAATTAAATATAAACTTGGCATAAGCTATTAAATTGAGATTATTGAAATTATTACTGATAACGAAACTGTTTGTCACGTTTTATAATCTGTTATTCCTAACCGGTTACCCGATGGATCCTCAAACTCGACGGCCCAACCTGTTTGGATATGGAAAGGCTCGGAAAGGAATCGGACGCCTCTTTCTTTCATCTTGGCATACTCGGCAGCCACATCTTCGACCTCTATCCATAAAGCCGGTTGGGCATCTGGGAATCGCGCCGTATCCTTGAGAATAAGTGCCGGCTCGTCGTCGCCGATACGATAGGCGACCATGCCCATGGAGGAGAAATCAAACTTCACTGCCAACCCCAACACTTCGGCATAAAAGTGTTTGGTCGCTTCAAAATCCTTTGCGGGGAAGAAATAATTATCTGTTTTCATAGGAGGGATGATGATGTAAACTATATTTTCTCCACCAGCACCGTGTGTCCGTTCAGGACGGCGACGACGCGGATGGGAGCTTCGTTCGGCAGGCGATCGCCGTCGGTCATGGCGTTGTACTCACGGATGGCGCTGCGGACGGTGATTTGCACCTTGCCTTCGCCCGTGCGGCCGGCCGGAATGGTCAGGTAGACCGACCCCTTGCAGCCGACGAGCGCCTCCGGCTCGATGGTGCCCGACTGTTGCATGCCGCTCATCCACTTAAATAGGTACATCACGGCGCAGACGAGCAACACGCCGACCACCACACCGCCGACGAGCATGAGGGAGGTGCTCTCCGTCGAGGCACGCAGGGCGATGGCCGTCCAGCTGAAGCCGAGCATGAAATTGATCAGGTTCCGAAACGTGAAGAGTTGGAAGGGGGTCGATTCGCCCGCGCCATCGGCGGACATGTCGCCGTCGAAATCCCCGTCGAAATTCGTTTCCGAATCCATCCCCACGAACGTCATAATACTTTGAATGATGAACACCGCCGACGCGACAATGGCGATGCCCCAAAGGGTCTGCATAAACGGATCCAAGGATCCCCACCAGGTTTGCATAGGTCTTCTGTTTTTAGATCGTTAAAAAATCACGGGCAAACGTAAGAAATACGCTCTGAAAATCCCATGGCCAATCGGAAATGGGTGATCCCATCAATAAATGAACACTCATCCCCAAGCTACCGATCCGAAAATACAAGCAGAGAAGCGAGATCTGCGGTCGGTGCGTTAAAATACTTAACAGATCACCCATTGACAGCAGTCAGAGGCATGCCAAACGCATTTTTTACCCCTCTGACAGTTGTCAATGAGCCGAAAAACGCATTTTAGGTGCCTCTGACTGCTGTCAATGGGCCGAAAAACACGTTTTGGATGCCTCTGACTGTTGTCAACGGGCCGAAAAACGCGTTTTGGATGCCGCTGACTGTAGTCAATGGCCTGAAACCTCCGGGGAGCATGCCGCTGACGGCTGTCCAAGACCATAATCTTGCTCAGCCACTCCCTCTATCCGCTACCCTCTATCTTTGCGCCCAAACTCAGAAGAACAATGGATTGGTTTATCAATTTATTTAAGGAACACACTGCACTGCAAGCGATGGTGGTCATCTCGTTCATCTCCGCCATCGGACTCGGGTTAGGCAAAGTGCGCATCATGGGCATCTCGCTCGGCGTCACGTTCGTCTTTTTCGTAGGCATCCTGGCCGGCCACCTCGGCTTCACCGTCGATCCGGCCATGCGCACTTATGCCGAAAGTTTCGGCCTCGTCATTTTCGTTTACGCCCTCGGGTTGCAAGTCGGCCCGGGCTTCTTCAGCTCGTTTCACACGGGCGGAATGACGCTCAACATGCTGTCGATGGGTGTCATCGTGCTGGGCACCCTCATGGCCGTGGCCTTCTCTTACGCCACGGGCGTGGCTCTGCCGGACATGATCGGCGTGCTCTGCGGCGCCACGACGAACACACCCGCGCTCGGTGCGGCACAACAGACGCTCGTTCAGCTCGGGCTGGACGGTAGCACAGCCGCCCTCGGTTGCGCCGTGACTTATCCGCTGGGCGTCGTCGGCGTCATCATCGCCGTCATGCTCATGCGCAAGCTGTTCGTCAAGCCGGGCGACACGGGCGCGCAGGAAAAGGAGGACGCGAACAAGGTCTACATGGCCGCCTTTCAGGTGCACAACCCCGCCATTTTTGGCAAAAGCGTCAAGGACATCGGCGCCATCAGCGCCACGCGTTTCGTCATCTCTCGCCTCTGGCGCGACGGCCACGTGAGCATCCCCACCTCGGCCACCATGCTTCGCGATAGCGACCGCCTGCTGGTCATCACCTCCGAGAAGGACGTGCCGGCGCTGACCGTCCTCTTCGGCGAGCAGGAAAGCAAGGATTGGAACAAAGACGACATCGATTGGAACGCTATCGACAGCGAACTGGCCTCGGAGCGTATCGTCGTCACCCGCCCCGAGCTGAACGGCAAACGCCTCGGATCGCTTCGCCTGCGCAACCATTACGGCATCAACATCAGCCGCGTCTACCGTTCCGGCGTGCAACTCTTGGCCACGCCCGAGCTGGTGCTTCAGCTCGGCGACCGCCTGACTGTCGTAGGCGAGGCAGCCGCCATCCGCAACGTGGAGAAGGTGCTCGGTAACGCAGTGAAGAGCCTCAACGAGCCGAATTTGGTGGTCATCTTTATCGGCATCGTACTCGGATTAGTGCTCGGTTCACTGCCCATCGCCATCCCCGGTATCTCCACGCCCGTCAAGTTGGGTTTGGCCGGTGGACCTATCATCGTGGGGATCCTCTTGGGCACCTTTGGCCCGCGGCTCCACATGATCACCTACACCACACGCAGCGCAAACCTGATGCTGCGTGCGCTCGGCCTGTCGATGTACCTCGCTTGCCTCGGGCTCGACGCCGGGGCACACTTTTTCGAGACCGTCTTTCGCCCCGAGGGCGTGCTGTGGATCGGGCTCGGCTTTGTCCTGACGCTCGTCCCGACGTTGATCATGGGTATGGTGGCGATGAAATGGCTGAGGATTGATTTCGGCAGCGTTTTCGGCATGCTTTGCGGCAGCATGGCCAACCCTATGGCGCTGAATTACGTCAACGACACCGTCTCGGGCGACAATCCTTCGGTGGCCTACGCCACGGTCTATCCGCTCAGCATGTTCGCCCGCGTGATCCTCGTGCAAGTGCTACTGATGGCGCTTTTGGGCTGACAGAGCGTCACTTTCGGGTTTCGGGGGAAGGATTACTTTTGCCGCCGTTAAAGAAACAGCGCCTAACTACAGCAGAATGAAGAATATCGGATGGGCTTTCGTGATCGTTTTACTGTTCGCCTCGTGCGGTGAATACAACAAGATCCTAAAGAGTACGGACTACGAACAGAAGTACTCCTACGCCAAAAAATACTTCAACGAAAAGAAATACGCCAAGGCAGCCACCCTCCTCGAGGAGCTTGTGCCCATTTTCAAAGGCACAACGCACGCCGAGGAGTCGCTCTACCTTTTGGCACAGACCTATTACAGCCAGAAGGACTACGAGACGGCAGCCGAGTATTTCAAAACGTATTACACCACCTACCCCAAGGGGGAATACGCCGAGCAGGCCCGCTTCTATTCCGGCTACGGCCTCTACCTCGACTCTCCCGACCCGCGTCTCGACCAGTCGCAGACCTACGAGGCCATCGCGCAGCTTCAGCTATACATGGAGTATTACCCGCAGAGCGAGCGCGCCAAGCAGGCGCAGGAGATCCTCTTCCAACTCCAAGAGAAACTGGCCTACAAGGAGCTGCTCGCCGCCGAACTCTACTACAATCTGGGCACATACATGGGCAATAACTACCGCTCATGTGTCATCACGGCCGACAATGCCCTTCGCGACTACCCCTACACGAAGTATCGCGAGGAATTCATCTTCCTGAAGATAAAATCGAAGTATGAGCTGGCTTCTGTCAGCGTGGAGGATCGCCTGCAAGGTCGTTATCGCGACGTCGTCGACGAGTATTACAACTACAAGAATGAGTTTCCCGAAGGGAAGTACAGCCGACAGGTGCAGAAGTATTTCAACGAGGCTAACGCCCACATCACAACCAATTATTGACACATCATTTTAACGAGAGCATAACAAGAAATGGATTACCGCAAGACAACGGCGCCGACGAACACCGTCACGCGCGACATGATCAAACTCTGTCACAACAACGAAGACAATGTGTATGAAACCGTGATGGTGATCGCCAAACGCGCCAACCAGATCAGCAACCAGATGAAGCAGGATTTGGAAGACAAACTCCAGGAGTTCGCCAGCCTCAGCGACAATCTCGAAGAAGTATTCGAGAACCGCGAGCAGATTGAGGTCTCTCGCTTCTACGAGAAGCTGCCTAAACCCACCTTGATCGCCACCCAGGAATATCTCGAGGACAAGATCTACCACAAGAATCCCTCACGCGAGAAGAGCTTCTGATAGCCATATGATCCAACGCATTCAGACCGTCTATCTGCTGATTGTCTCCGTGCTCAATCTGCTTGTGGTTTTCATGCCCTTAGCTACGGTGCAGGCCGACGGCATCTTTTATTCATTCGACGCTTCGGGGATGAGCACAACCACCGCTCCCGAGGCGCTCGTCTATCCCACGTGGGCGCTCATGGCCTTGGCCGCCCTCGTTTCCCTGTTGGCGCTCGCCACCATCTTCCTTTACCAACGTCGCATGTTGCAGATCCGCCTTTGCACCTTCAATACGCTGCTCATCGTTGGTTTTTATGGTCTCTTCGCCTTCTATCTCTGGCGACTGGCAGGCACAACGGACGCTTTCACGTTCAATTTCCAGATCCCATTAGCCTTTCCACTTGTTTCACTC
This sequence comes from uncultured Tannerella sp., assembly GCA_938036405.1. Taxonomy (GTDB): domain Bacteria; phylum Bacteroidota; class Bacteroidia; order Bacteroidales; family Tannerellaceae; genus Tannerella. The sequence continues at coordinate 651 of CALHPT010000281.1, read as the reverse complement.
ATCCTAAACTGGCTGGCTATCCGAGCTATCGGTGCAGACGAGATGCTTGTCCGCTCGCTCGACCGGTTGAGGAAGTGAATCGAAAGGCAAATTGAACTTCATTATCCTCTAATGAAACTACGTTTCAAACGCATACTTCGCTGGTGCTGCAAGGCGGTGCTGGCGTTGTTTGTTTTTAGCCTTTTCATGGTTGTCGTCTACAAGTGGCTACCCGTTCCTTTCACGCCACTGATGGTCATCCGTGCATGCGACCCCGAAACGCCGCACATGAAGCACCGTTGGGTGTCAATCAAGAAGATTTCGCACGCTATGCCATTGGCAGTCGTGGCTTCGGAAGACAATCGTTTCATGACCCATCACGGTTTCGACCACGAGCAGATCCGTCAGGCGATGGAGGAAGCTAAGCGTGGTGGGCGACGGCGCGGTGCCAGCACCATTTCGCAGCAGACGGCCAAGAACGTCTTTCTCTGGCCCGGTCGATCGTGGATCCGCAAAGGCCTGGAGGCCTATTTCACCGTCCTCATCGAGTTCGTATGGGGGAAGGAACGCATCATGGAAGTGTACCTCAATTCCATTGAGATGGGACGTGGCATATTTGGCGTAGAAGCAGCTGCCAACACTTACTTTTCCAAATCTGCCGCCTCACTTACC
>CALHPT010000280.1 GCA_938036405.1 uncultured Tannerella sp. | reverse complement strand
CCATACTTCGTCGTTTCGCCTCCTACAAATCATTTAGCAGTTCGAGTTTCTTTTCGCGGACGAGCTTGACGATGAGCTCGCCGAAAAGGCTGTTTTGGCGGGCAAACCAGGGGCGGGTGTAGCATCGGGGATTGTTCTTGTGATAGGATTCGTGAACGAATCCGGTCTCAGCGTCCGTTTCGAGCAGTGTGCGGAGGCAGGCGGCGATCTCGGCGTCGTCGCTAGAGGTGAGAGCCCTGATGAGGATGGACATGGGGCGGATCATGTCGTTGCCCGTGCGTGAGCTGCCAATGCCCTCGCCGGAGTAACCGTGAAAGAAGTAGGGGTTGTCTTCGCTCCAGACGAAGCGACGCGTGTTGAGGTAGACCGGATCGTCGGCGGAGACATCGCCGAGATAGGTCATGGCTAAGAGGCCGGGTACATCGGCGTCGTCCATCATCAGGTGGTTGCCAAATCCGTCCACCTCATAGGCGTAAATGCGTCCGTAGACGGGGTGCTCCACGGTGGCGTGGCGGCGCAGTGCCTCCTCTACCTCGTCGGCCAGCGCTTTACAGGCGTCGGCGGTGGTGGCGTCGTTATTCACCTTGCGGAGGATCTCGGCCGCTTTACGCAGAGAGGAGACGGCAAAGAAGTTTGAGGGGATGATGAATGGCAGTGTCGAGGCGTCGTCCGAGGGGCGAAAGGCGGAGGCGATCAGTCCGGTGGGGCGCACGGGGTGGAGGCTGTGATGGTTGGCCACGAGTGAGTCGGCAGTGTAGGGATCCGTGCCGTCTTTGCGCTGTTGTTCGCGGAGGGTGCGGAGGATGAGTTGCATGACCTTCTGCCACTTGCCGTCGATGAAGATGCTCTTATCGCCCGTCTTTTTCCAGTAGGCGTAGGCTAGGCGTAGGGGGTGGCAGAGAGAGTCAAGCTCCCAACGGCGCTCGTAGACCTCTCCGTTTTCGTCGCTGTCGCTAAAGGCGTTGGCGTAGGGGTCGAGAAGGATACACTTGAACTGGCGGAGAATGACACCACGGATCATCTGTCGCAGCTCGTCGTCCTTGTCGACGAAATCCAGGTAAGGCCAGACCTGCGAGGCAGAGTCGCGGAGCCACATGGCGTGGATGTCGCCGGTGTAAACGAAGGTGTCGTCGTCGCCGTCGATGGCGCGAAAATGGACGGCTGTGTCGAGCGTGTTAGGGAAGCAGTTTTCGAACATCCATGCCAGCTTCTCGTTCGTGATCATCCGTTTGATGCGCGCAATTTCTTTCTCGATGGCTTTGGAGACGAAGAGACGTTCGGAGACGGCCGGGCGGAGCGATAGCGTGTAGTCCGTTTCGTCACGAACGGCGGTGTTGTCTTCTGTCACGACGGGAGCGGCGCCTGCTGAAGCATGGGCAAGGAAGATAGCCGTTGTGATGGCGGCAAGGCGAAGGGTGTAGCGGTGTGTCATTGGAGCAAAAAACGAGTAGTGAAAAAAGAAAGGGGAGGAACGTGTGCGGCCGATTCAATCTCTTTGTCGTGCAGTAGTGAGGGCGTGGTCGAAGGCGGTGTAGTAATAAGTGATAAAGCGCTCCCACTCGGCGCGGGCGGCAAGGGATTGACAGCGCTCTGCGATAAAGCGGCGTTCGGCGTCAGAGCAACGCATGAGAGATAGCAAGGCGTCGGCTGACTCGTTGACTACGGCGGCGTAATTATCGTCCGTGCGATGGACGACGGCCACGCCCTCAGTGATGTCGCGTCCGCTGACGATGGTCTGTGCCCAGCGTCCGAAGCCAGCCAGATCGGTTGTGACCGTGGGAATGCCGAAGGCCACGCTCTCGAGCGGCGTGTAGCCCCAAGGCTCGTAGTAGGAGGGGTAGAGCGTAGCGTCCATGCCGATGAGAAGGTCGTAGTAAGGCGTGTCGAAGATCCCGTCGCGGCCGTCGAGGTAGCAGGGTACGAAGACGATCTTCAGGCGTTCGTCGGCAGTGGTGTTGAAGCCGGCGTGGAGGATAAAGTTCGAGACGCGGTCGTCATCCATGCGGTGTAGCCAGTGGGTAAGGAAGGGTGTGGGCAGCGGTGTAGACGTTGGGGCACCTTGCTCGAGGATGGCTTTCAGGTCAGCACGCGGGGCGTAGACCCAGGCGGGGATGAGCAGGAAGGCGATGACTGTGTGAAGCAGGTCGGCCGTTGCGCGCAGGCGGTTCATGGCGTCGATGAAGACGTCGATGCCCTTGTTGCGATACTCGTAGCGGCCGCTGATGGAGACGAGGAACGTGTTGTCCGAGTCGAACGTCTGGCCATAGAGCGCTGAGGCAGCGCGGAGCAGTCGCTGGCGGGCGTCGGCGCGTCGGGCGGGGTAGCGGTCGGGCGTGGGGACGAAGTCGGGCTCGAAGCCGTTCGGCGTGACCACATCTGGCGCCTTGTCGAGTAGCTGGCGACACTCTACGGCCGTGATCTCGCTCACTGTCGTGAAGCAATCGGCAAAGTGGGCCGCCTTTTTCTCCACCGAATGCTTCGCCTCGACGTGCAGCTCGGCTGCCATACCGTCGCCGTTGTAGCCGGGCATGTAGCCGTAGAGCGGTTTGTTGTTGCCGGCGATGGAGCGGCCGATGGTGGTGGCGTGTGTGGTGAAGAGGGTGGCGATGCGTGGCGTGTATTTGCGCAGATGGAGGAGGCCGAAGCCCAGCATCCACTCGTCGAAGTGTGCCACGACGCGGCGATCCTCCAAGCGGTAGAATCGATAGAAGCTCTCGATGACGCGCCCCGTAGCGGCGGCGAAGATGCACGACTCGTCATAGTCGCCATAGGCCTGCGAAGAGTCGACGCCGAACGATTCCCACATCTCGTAGAAGAGTTCGTTTTTGTGGCTGAAGAGTTGGCGGTAGTCGACGAGCATGACGAGCGGAGCGCCAGGCACGCGCCATCGGCCTATGCGCACGGGGAGTCCGGTTGCGGCAATGGTGCGTCGCCAGTCGGCGTAGAGCGTGGTGTCTTCGTCGAACTCGGCGGCTTGGCCGGCATGCCCCAAGTCGGGGCCGATGAAGAGGATGTGGTCGGGGAACTGTTGTTGCAGGGTGCGTGCTTTAGTTGATAGGACGGTGTAGATGCCGCCCACTTTGTTGCAGACTTCCCAGCTGCATTCAAAAATGTAATCGGGTTGTATCATATGGGGATAGTTACGGGCTTTACCCGGGTAGTTATACGTATTTATATGTAGGGACGTACCGAAGTGCCTATTCGTTTTGTTGGGGCGAATGAGGGGGGCGCTCGTTGTGTGAGATCGGAAGGCGGCCTACCGCTGGCGATGATGGATGATGAGCGTGGAAGGCATTTGTCGGAGGGGCTCTCGGCAGACGTCAGAGATGACGTTCCAGGTGGCGTAACCGACAAGCATAAAGTCTGCTTCGGCAAACGATTCACGGGTGAGTTCGCGCTCGGGAAGCAGGTGGACATTCTCGGTGTGGGCGATGAAGGACTCCAGCTCACGGGCCACGGTGTCCGGCGCGGGAGAGGCGTCGTCGGACGGTCGACGGTGGAGCAAGGCGGCGGTGCCGTGGGTGGAGCGTAGCAGGACGCGGGCATAATGCAAAAGCGGGAGGTCAGCCTCGGAATCGATGACGACGATGAGGTGGTCGGCGCGGGTGAAGCCGCGGTTGACGAAGACGCCCACGGAGCAGCGGCTGTGCTCGATGAAGTAGCGCGTCTTATCGTGGATGAGCGATCCGGGCGAGAGGAGTTCTTGCACTCGGGCGCCACCAAGGAGGGAGAAGAGCGACTTACGGATGCGGCGTGCCTCAATGTCGGTCGGCAGGTTGCTCATGGCGATGCCGGCACCCACGAGCAGGAAGTCGAACGGCTCGTCGTTGACCAGGCTCACGATCGTGTCGCCGGCGTTGTTTGAGACTTCGTAGCGGGTGGAGACGCGTAGGTTGAGGCGTTTGGCTTCGCGGATAAAAGGTTCGAAGCTGACTTGCTCGAAGCCGGCCGTGTGGAGCGGATTGATGTCCGAACCGACGGTGAGGTGGAGGGCGGTGAGGTCCATCTTCGTATCGCCACGGCCGAACATGCGGAAGGCGACGTCGAGCAGGACGGGTCCGCTGCCGGCGCGGCCGAAGGAGATGAGTACGCGGAAGGGCCCCTGACCGACGGTTTCCGTGCGCCGTAGCCGCAGGCGCTCGCCGGTGCGGAAGCTGAAGTTGATGAGGCTGAGCAGGGGCGTGGTCATGAAGGTCGAGGCCAGTGTCATGAGTACGAGCATGACAAACACCGGAGGCGGCAGGATGTGCATCTCGTAACCGATCGTCAGGGCGATGAGCTCCATCAGGCCGTGTGTGTTCATGAGCGCCCCGAGCAGGAAGCTGTTCTTCCAACTCTCCTTCTCGATCCGGGCGGAGAGGATGGCGCTGCTGAACTTGCCGATCGTGGAGACGAGGATGAGCCCGAAGCAGACGAGCCACATTTCGGCCGAATCGATCAGCCCGATCTCCGTGCGCAGGCCTGTTGAGACGAAGAAGAGCGGCAGGAAGATGATGAGCGAGACGTCCTCCACCTTCTCGGTCATGATCTTGCGGAAGCGCATGTTTTCGGGCATGACCAGCCCCGCCACAAAGGCGCCGAAGAGGGCGTGGAGGCCGGCTATCTCGGTGAGGTAAGACGAGATGAGCAACAGGAGGAACATGAGCATGACGAGGGGTTTGCCGATCACCTCGGGGTTATGGTAGAGGTTGCCGACCATGCGCAGCAGAGGCCTGACGATGGTGAACATGATGAGCAGGTAGACGGCCGCGAATAAGATATTGTAGACGGCGCCGAGCATGGTGCCGGCCTGCGAGATGGCTACGACGATGGCCAAGAGGCACCAGGCCGTGACGTCGCCGTTGGCGGCCGCGGCCAGAGCCACGGTGCCGAGGTGTGTGCGTGTCAGGCGGCGCTCCTGGATGATGCGCGCCAAGACGGGGAAGGCGGTGATGCTCATCGTGATGGCGATGAAGAGCGCGAAGGGCAGGAAGGGCACCTCGCGGCCATAGCGATCGTAGATGAAGTAGGCGGCCAGGAGCCCGCAGAAGAAGGTGAAGAACATGCAGGTGTAGCTGATCATCACCGTCTCGCGCAGCTTCTTACGAATGGCGTCGACGTCGAGCTCCATGCCGATGGTGTACATGAAAAAGATGAGTCCGAACTGGCTCAGGAGGTTGATGTTGCCCAGCGATTCGCGGGGGAAGAGGAACTGGGAGAAGTCGGGCGCGAACCGGCCCAGGACGGACGGTCCGAGCAGGATGCCGGCCAGGATCTCGCCCACGACCATCGGCTGCCCGATGCGCTTGAAGAGCAGCCCCACGATGCGGCAGGTGATGAGGATGATGATGATCTGCAAAAGGAGCAGACCGAAGGACGAGTGAATGTGTTCGGCCATGAGCGCGAGGAAGACGCTGAAGCCCTCGACGAGGTTCTGCGGCGCGTGGGTCGAGTCGGCCGAGTCGGAGACGAGTTGGTGCGCCTGACCTTCGCGGATGATGAGGTACATCGATGCGCCGAAGAGCACGATCAACCCGACATAGAGCAAAAAACCTTTGAATTTCTTCGTCATTACGTGTGTTGCAAATGCGCCGCAAAGGTACGAGAGTGAAAAAACATGGCGCGACAGCTAAAAAGTATCGTGCGAGAGGCAAGTGGACTTCATCCATTCGATGGAAAGTAGGTTGTTTGATCAGATTTTGATGACGTACGAGCAAGAG
>CALHPT010000279.1 GCA_938036405.1 uncultured Tannerella sp. | reverse complement strand
TTACTACTTCTAACTACACGTATAAATCATGATTGAAAGAATTAAAGCGCTCCTGGCTGAGGTGGAGAACCTCCAGGCCGAAAACGCCGAAGAACTCGAGGCGTTGCGCATCAAATACCTCAGTAAAAAGGGCGAAATCAACGCCCTGATGAACGACTTCCGCAACGTGGCTGCGGAGAGCAAACGCGAGGTCGGCAAGTACCTCAACGAGCTTAAAGAGTCGGCGCAAAACAAGATCAACGAGCTCAAGGCCTGCTTCGAATCCGCAGGCGAAGGCAGCGACCTTGTCGACCTCACCCGCACGGCTTACCCCATCGCCCTCGGTACACGCCATCCGCTCTCCATCGTCCGCGGTGAGATCTGCGACATCTTCGCCCGGCTCGGTTTCAGCATCGCCGAAGGGCCCGAGGTGGAGGACGACTGGCACGTCTTCTCCGCCCTCAACTTCGCCGAGGATCACCCCGCACGCGACATGCAGGACACCTTCTTCATCCAGCACCACCCCGACGTCTTGCTCCGCACCCACACCTCCTCCGTGCAGGTGCGCGTCATGGAGCGCCAGCAGCCGCCCGTGCGCATCATCTGCCCCGGGCGCGTCTATCGCAACGAGGCCGTATCGGCCCGTGCGCACTGCTTCTTCCATCAGGTCGAAGCGCTCTACGTCGACCGCCAAGTCTCCTTTGCCGACCTCAAGCAGGTGCTCCTCTTCTTCGCCCGCGAACTCTTCGGTGCCGACACCGAGATCCGCCTGCGCCCCTCTTACTTCCCCTTCACCGAACCCTCGGCCGAGATGGACATCACTTGCCACATCTGCGGCGGCAAGGGCTGCAACATCTGCAAGCACACGGGCTGGGTCGAGATACTCGGCTGCGGCATGGTCGACCCGAACGTGCTCGAGAGCTGCGGCATCGACAGCCACACGCACTCCGGTTTCGCACTCGGCATGGGCATCGAGCGCATTGCCATGCTCAAGTATCGCATCAACGACATCCGCCTCTTCTTCGAGAACGACCTGCGCTTCCTCCGCCAGTTCGCCGTGGCCGAATGACCAAGAAGGAGCGTTACCGCGGCGTCATCGCTTGGTTTGAGGAGCACATGCCGGTGGCCGAAACGGAGCTGCATTACGAGGATCCCTTCCAGTTGCTCGTCGCCGTGATCCTCTCCGCGCAATGCACCGACAAGCGCGTGAACCTCGTCACGCCGGCGCTCTTCGAGGCCTACCCGACGGCCGAAGTGATGGCCGAGGCCACGCCTGAAGCCGTCTTCGAGTACATCCGCAGCGTCTCCTATCCGAACAACAAAGCGAAGCACCTGGTCGGCGCCGCCCGCATGCTGACGACCGACTTCGGCGGGCGCATCCCGGAGAGCGTCGAGGAGCTGATGAAGCTGCCCGGCGTGGGGCGCAAGACGGCCAACGTGGTCACCTCCGTCGTCTTTCATCAGGCGCGCATGGCCGTCGATACGCACGTCTTCCGCGTGGCCAATCGCATCGGCCTGACCACGAACAGTCGCACGCCGCTGGCCACCGAAAAGGAGCTTATCCGCCACATCCCCGAACGGCTCATCGCCAAGGCCCACCATTGGCTCATCCTCCACGGACGTTACGTCTGCACGGCCCGCAAGCCCCATTGCGACACCTGCGGACTCGTCCCCTGGTGTAAGTCGGCCTTCAAGGTGTAAGCCCTTAGAGAAGCCCTCAGAAAAAAAGACTGCGCGCAACGGGCACTCCTTCACTGAGAGGGGTTGTATCCGTTGCGCGTAGTCTTTTGTGTTTGTGCGTGTGGGGGAGAATGCCCGGCCCGTAGGTGCGGGGGTTTCTACGATGAGCTTGACGCGAAGAGATCGCCCCCTTCGCCTCCATGCTTCTAACCTTAAAACCGAATCCGATACCCCGGCAGGCGGCCTGCCAACATCGCCAGAGTGTTTGGTAGCTCTGGCAGGCGGCCTGCCACCATCACCGGAGTCTTTGGTAGCCCTGTCAGGCGGCCTGCCACCATCACCAGAGTCTTTGGTAGCTCTGTCAGGCGGCCTGCCACCGTCACTGGAGTCTTCGATAGTCCCGGCAGGCGGCCTGACAACGTCACCTGAGTCTCCGATAGGTTTGTCAGGCCGCCTGCCAGCCTTTTAACGGCCTCCGGGGGCGGCGTTAGTTCTGCGATTCCAGCTTCAGGATGCACCAGACGGGGTAATGATCCGAAAGGCGGATGCGTGTGTCCACCGTGGCGCTGTAGGCCTTCATGTCCGCCGAGTGGAGGATGTGGTCGATGCGGAAGCGGAAGATGCTGCGGTTGTAGCTGATGCCCGGCCCGATGCCCGACTCGGCGTAGGCGTCGCCCAAGGGGCCGCAGACGGTGCGGTAGGTGTAGGAGAGGGGCGTGTCGTTGAAGTCGCCACAGATGATCAGGCTGCCACTGGGCATTTCGCCCACCTCCTCGGCCACGATACGTGCCTGCTCAGCGCGGATACGGAAGGCTTGCCCCACTTTGGTGCGGAAGATGTCCTCCACGCGGCTGAGGGTCGAGGCGTTGGCGTTGCGGATAAAATCCGTGTAGCGCGAGCGATCCTCTTGGGTCAGCTTGAACGACTCCAAATGGTTGTTGACCACCGTCACGCGGCGGCCGCGGACGTCGATCTCGTGGATGGTGGAGCCGTTGAAGGTGCTGTCGTAACGCACCTTGCGCGAGCTGAGGATGGGGTATTTGGAGAAGATGGCCAGCCCCGTGGAGTAGTGGCGATAATAGACCAGCGGGCGGTAATAATGGTAGGGGTACATGCTCAGCGCGCGGGCGATCTTGCCGGCCGAGAGGATGTTTTCGGCGTCGCCTTCGAGGTATTCCTGCAGGCAGACAATGTCGGCGTCCGAGGCGGCGATGTAGCGGATGATCTCGTTCGAATTGTCGGTCGTGTGATCCTTGTAGCCGAAGCAGCGGACGTTGTAGGTGAGCACTTTCAGCGTGTTCTCCGTCGGTGGCTCAGGACGGAAGAAGTGGAGTGGCGAATAGTATTCGATGGAGCGCCGACAGATGAGCAGGACGACGATGACTAGGATCGTGAAGACACGGTCGCGCCGGACAAGGCGAATGAGGAGCAGGACAAGGTTGAGGAGCAGCAGTAACGGGAAGGCCAATCCGAGGTAGGTGAAGGCCAGCCCACGCTCCGGGGGGACGAGTCCGCCGTAGGCCGAGGCCAGGAAGAGTAGGAGGGCGGGGATGTGGATGGCGTTGAGCGTGGTGACGCCGATGCGTGACGGTTTCAGTTTCATTGCGTGCCTCCTCCGCCTTGCGCCCGACTGGCGTCGAAGAGCGCCTTTTTCTCGTCGGCCGAGAGGCTTTCGTAGCCCGACCGACGGAGTTTATCGAGGATCTCGTCGAGGTTTTCAGCTTCGCGCCGTTTGCGTTCGCGATAGGCCGCGTCGCTTTCTGCCCGACCGCCGGGCACGACTTTCATCCGCGGTTCCCGCCGCTTCTTCAGGTTTGCCAAACGATCGAGAAGGCGGTTGATCGGAGCCGTGAGGTCGCGTCCGCGTTGCAGGGCGATGGCGAAAGCGATCCCCCAAAGAGCACCGCCGATGTGAGCGAGATGTCCGCCGGCGTTGCTCGACGTGATCGAAAAGAAGTCGATGGCAAAGACGCCCAGCGCCAGGTACAGGAGTTTGATCTGCCCAATGAACATGAGGTTGACCGTGTAATCCTTGCGGTAAAACGAGACCGCGAAGACGATGGCCATCACCGAGGCCGAAGCCCCCATCAGATAGCTCGTCATGCCCATACTGCGGAAGTAGGGGAAGAGGGAGTAAGAGGCCACGTAGAGCAGCGCCCCGGCGATGCCGCCCGTGAGGTAGATGCCCACCAAACGTCGGCCGTCGAAGAAGAGCAGGAACATGCGCCCGAAGGTGTACAGCCAGAGCATGTTGAAGAGCAGGTGGAAGACGTCGACATGGAGAAACATGTACGTCACCACTGTCCACGGTCGGAGGAGGAGCAGCCCCACGTCCGACGGTGTCTGGAGGAGGGCGAGCACCTCCGTACCCTCCACGTTGAACAGCCGCAGCACGACAAGCGCCACGCGCACGACAACGAAGACGCTTACATTTATGTATAGCAGCTTTGTGAGCAGGCTTCCCGTCGCGTACGAGCGGCGGAGCTTAGTAAGAAATTCGTTCATCGCCTCTGTCTTTCTTCCGCCAATAAAGGATCAAGATCAGACCGAAGAGCATTCCGCCCAGGTGAGCGAAGTGCGCCACATTGTCGTTTGTGAAGTTGGCCACCCCCATGAAGAGTTCGATCAGGCCGTAGATGACCACGAAGTATTTGGCTTTGATGGGGATCGGTACGAACATGACGTAGAGCGGTGCGTCCGGGAAGAGCATCCCAAAGGCCAGTAGTACGCCGAATACGGCGCCCGAGGCACCGATGGTTACGAGCATGCTCACGCCCGGATCGAGGGCCACCTGTTGCATGATGCTGAAATTGTTCTGGGCGGCGTAGTCGCGGATCGTGTAGAGCCATGTCAGCTCTTGGACGAGCGCCGCACCGACGCCCGTGACAA
>CALHPT010000278.1 GCA_938036405.1 uncultured Tannerella sp. | reverse complement strand
TTACTCTATATAGATGCCTTCCTCTTGGAAAAGCGGGCGCAAAAATAAAATCGCTTTTCAATACGCAATGGTTTTTACATTTTCATGCTCTTCCTGTGTCCATAGTGCCTCTCTACTCCAATCTGCCGGAAATCCCATCGCTTTCAGATTGGCCACATCCCTGTATTCATCCAACAAGGATGTTAGTTTCGCCTTAAAGCTTGACGTAGGGTTGGCCGTTTGTAAGATATAGTCCAGCATGCATAGGAAGTAATACAGTCGACTCCTTTGCACACGGTTCGGATCCCTTATCCAACGCAACGTTTTCGAGAATTCCAGTTTCACTGGCACTATACTCATCGCCCTATTCCAAAGTCTGGCATGATGCGCGCAAATGTTCCGCACATAATTAATCGTATGCAGCCATGAGCAGAATATTTCTGGTGGCAGACCGAAATACCACGATATGCCGCTGACATCCTCACGCAGTTTCAGCTCGTCGCAAATACGTGATAGCTGTTTGAAGTACATGATCTCCACACACATCCAAGAGGGAGGATTGGGAGGATCGCCGTACTTCGTTTTATAGTGCTGTATAAAGACCTCCGCTCTGTTATTGTTCAGCTGTTCTTTAATGTGCTTCTGTATATCCGAAAACACATCTATCACGATATCTCTGCCTTTCACCGTTTTTGTTTTGGTCGGCTTGAATATCTCGCGATTATCCTGCCAGTGCGATCCGTATTTCTGACTAAGTTGATGTACGATCTGAGCACGAACGGCAATCTCTACACGTTCGATCGCGTCAAAAACAAGCAGCCTCAGTTTTCTATCGAATACGTATAGACGATAAATCATATCCCACGTGCTTCCCTTTTTGAATTTACTGGATATGGCATCGCCTATCTTCTCTTTATATGGCAGCATATAGGCACTGAGGCGATAGTAGCTGATATTTTTTAGCTGACGCGCTGTCCTCTGCCGGTCTGGGATCAATAAGCCTTTTGACTCCAACAAATCGATTTGTTCGTCATAACTTAATGGTCGTTTGTCATAGTGCTCCATAAGAATGTCTCGTAACTCATGTGTCTGATTTTCCATTCAATTCATACTGGTCGCAAAGCGTCGTCCGGCGCTCCTCATCTCACAGCCCCAGCAGCGCCTTCCAGCCGGCGGTGCCGAAGGCCAGGTATTCCGAAAGGAAACGCTCGATGTCGGCCTCCGAAAGTTCGTCGTGGCGGACGATCTCGCCCATGACGGTCAGCCAGAGCGAGCTGATGGTGCGGAGGAAGAAGGGCGAGACGTCGCCCGTGACGCGGTCCGGATAACGCTCCTTCATCAGGCGGATGTAGCGGATGCCCTCCAGCGTCTGGCGCTCGCAGAAGGTGTCGCGGAAGTGCTCCAACGAGGAGCCAGAGGAGAGGAACAGCAGCAGGCGCAGCTCGCTGCGGAAGCGCTGCGGGAGGCGCATGAACTCGTCCAGCATACGCTCCTGGTACGACTTCATGGAGTAGACGTCCGTGGTCAGGTAATAGTCGCTGTTGTGGTGGGCCAGCAGCTCGTCGAAGGCGTCGAGGAGGGGCTGCAGGACGGCCCGAAAGAGGGTGTCCTTATCCCGGAAATAGTTGTAGATGTTGCTCAGCGTCACGCCCGAGAGGCGGGCGATGGCGCGCATCGAAGTGTCCTTGAATCCCTTCTCGAGAAACTCCAATCGGGCGGCTTGCAGGATGGAGTCGTGGTTTTGTGTCTTGGATTGTGCCATGATGTTTGTTCTCCTTATTTATATGTAAATGAGACGGCCACAAAAGTAGGGGGCTTTGTAAAAGGGGGGCGCGGCGCCTACTTTTGCGGCCGATAAGAACCGTATAATTAGTGTACAACGAGTATGAAGAAGAAAAAGATGATGTGGCTCTGTGCCGCCGTGGCCGTGACGGTGCTCGTCGCTGCTTGCAACGTGACGAAGGATCTGGAGAACGCCTACAACCTCAAGGATTGCAAATACACCTATCGCTCGATCTCGAATATCCGCGTGAACAACGAGGAACTGGGCCTGGTGAGTGGGGCCAAGCTGCTGGCGCAACTGAGCAGCGGCAAATCCATCTCATCCATGCCGCTACAATTCACGCTCAACCTCAACGTGGAGAACCCGAACGCTACCGCGGCGGCTTTTCAGGCGATGGAATACAAGGTGGCGATCGATTCGATCAACTTCACCGAGGGGAAACTCATGGAGCCTTTCAGCGTGAACGCCGGCGAGAAGAAGACTCTTAGTGTGGGCATCGGTACGGACATAGGCAAACTCTTCTCGGGTCCTTCGCGGGGAGCCATGATTGGAATCGTGAAGAACTTGATCGGGTGGGAAAGCAAGGAGCAATCGACCGTCACGGTGCAGCTGCGCCCGACGTTCAATGTGGGCGGTGTACCCATCACTTCGCCGCTCTACATCCCCGTCAGCTTCAAGATCGGCGGCGAAAAGAAGTAGTCGCCTGACAGGTTTGGCGGTCGATGCGAGACGAAATGTCAGCCTCCCGTTTCGGTACGCCGTTTGCAATTGAAGAGGTCGAAGCGACGATCCCCCGCAAGCAAGAGGGACGGACGCTTCAAGCCAACAACGTAAACAGTAACAAGAACGGAGGAAAAGAAAATGACTTTAGCAAGAAGGAATCAGAACTATTGGTTACCGTCGATCTTCAACGACTTCTTTGAGAACGACTGGACGAGTCGGCAAGGCACCACGGCCCCGGCTATCAACGTGAAGGAATCGAAAGACGCCTACACCGTGGAGGTGGCTGCACCGGGCATGACGAAATCCGACTTCAGCGTCAACATCGATGCCGACAACAACCTGGCGATCTCTATGGAGAAGAAGGACGAGCGCAAGGAGGAGAACCGCGAAACGCGCTACCTGCGCCGCGAATTTTCATACGCCAAGTTCCAACAGACCATGATTCTGCCCGACGACGTAGACAAGGATCGCATCACGGCCCGCGTGGAAGACGGCGTACTGATGATCGGACTGCCCAAGATCTCGCATGAGGAAGTGCGCCGCTTCGGACGGAGTATCGAGATTGCATAAGCCGAACACATTCGGCGAGTTTAGACACACGAGGAATTACAGAAATAGCGTGTTCATGGTAATGTATTGAAAGTGGATGAGGGACGGTGGTTTGGCGCTACAACGGCGCTCGGGCCTCCGCCCCTTTTCTGTTCCCATCGCTGCCGCGAACACACCCCTTGATATATGAGAACAACCATAACCATCACCCTATTATTCATTCAATCCATCATTCAATTAGTCATGGCACAAGAGAAAGAGAACCAAGGTGTAGTAACGTTCGCAGGAAACCCTGTGACGCTGCTCGGAGAACTGATCAAAGTGGGCGACACTGCGCCCGAATTTACCGCTACGGGCGAGGGCCTGAAACCCGTCCGCCTGTCTGACTTCAAGGGCAAGACCGTGATCCTGTCCGTCTTCCCGTCGGTCGACACGAAGGTGTGCGCCGCACAGACGCGCCGCTTCAACAAGGAGGCTTCGGGGCTGTCGGAGAACGTGGTCGTGCTGACCCTCTCCAAAGACTTGCCCTTCGCGCTGGGTCGCTTCTGCGCCGCCGAAGGCATCGACCGCATCCACACCCTCTCGGACTATCAACACTCCGAGTTCGGCATCAAGTACGGCTTCCTGATGAAGGAAAACATGCTGCTGGCGCGTGGCGTGGTAGTCGTGAACCCCGAAGGGAAGGTCACGTATGTGGAGTATGTGAAGGAAGTAACTCACGAGCCGGATTACGCCAAGGCGCTTGAGGCTGCTCGCGCTGCGCTCTGATCCGCCACGTATGAATGTATGACTGCCGCACGACGGACATAGTTCCTCTTATGAAACGAGCAGTAATCATCGGAGCCACCTCGGGCCTGGGCCTGGAGGTGGCTCGTTTGTTATTGGAGCGGGGGTGGAGCATCGGGGTGGCCGGCCGACGCGTCGAGATGTTGGAGCAGCTGCGGATCGTAGCGCCGGACCGCGTCTGCGTCCACGCCATCGACGTGACGCAGGACGACGCCCCGGACCGCCTCCACGCCCTCATCGACGCTCTCGGCGGGATGGATCTCTACTTCCACTCCTCCGGCATCGGTCGGCAGAACCCCGACTTAGATCCGAGCATTGAGCTGGCCACGGTCCGCACCAACGGCGAAGGCTTCGTGCGTATGGTGACGGCCGCCTACCGCTACTTCCGCACCCAGGGCCGCGGACACATCGCCGCCATCACGTCCGTAGCCGGCACGCGTGGCATGGGCGCCGCCGCGGCCTACTCGGCCACGAAGCGTTTCCAGCGCACCTACCTCGACGCCCTCGCACAGCTGGCCCACCGCGAAGGCCTCCGCCTACGCATCACGGACATCCGCCCGGGCTTCGTCCGCACGGCCCTCCTCAGCTCGGAGGTGCGTTACCCGATGCTGATGGAGCCGGCGCCCGTGGCCCGACAGATCGTCGGCGCTGTGGAGCGTAGGCGGCGCGTGGTCACCATCGACAGGCGCTACCGCGCGCTCGTCCTCCTCTGGCGCCTCATCCCGCAGTGCGTCTGGGAAAGGATGAAGATCTGATGGGCGGTGTTGAGGTGTTGAGTCGTTTATTCGTTGAGATGTTGATTCGTTGATGACCCCCTTCCGAGCTGAGACGTTCGGCCGGATGGCGTCACACGATGTGGATATTCACTCTCAACGTTGCGAGTTAATATCAAGCGAGTGGATATTAAGCCGACAAGTAGGGAGTTAATACCAACAGAGTGGATATTAAGCCGACAAGTAGGGAGTTAATACCAACAGAGTGGATATTAAG
>CALHPT010000277.1 GCA_938036405.1 uncultured Tannerella sp. | reverse complement strand
TGCAGGACAGCTGGGTCCTCGTCTCCCCCCACCGTGCCAAACGCCCCTGGCAGGGCCAGCAGGAAGCCCCCGACAACGCCCCTCCCCCCAAACGGAAAGCCCTATTGCCTCACAATGACAGCTCTTTCCTTTTCGGGGAAAGAGCTGTTTTTTTCAAACAATTATCCTTTCGATTTAAGGAGAGCACTAAATCCTCACAGCGATAGCCCTTCCTTTTTGAGGGAAGAGCTATTTTTTTCAGACAATTACCCTTTCGATTTAAGGAAAGCACTATTTTTTCACGGCGATACCCCTTTATTTTCGGGGGAAGAGCTAATTTTTCACGGCGATAGCCCTTCCTTTTCGGGGGAAGAACTATTTTTTCATGACGACATTCCTCTCCTCTCAAAAAAAGAGTCGTAAACGCAAAAAAGCGCCCCGATCACTAAAGAGGTGACAGAGGCGCCTTTCGTTATGATCGAGCGACCGTAGACGTTAGAAGTCGAAATGCAGCGCGATACGGACGCCGTGACGCTGGATGTCGGGATGATTGAGGTAGGTCAGGCGTCGGTAATAGCTGACCTCAAGCACACGGAAGATATTTTCCAGCCCGACACTGAACTCCATGTAGGGCGACGTGCCAAAGGCGTGTGTGCCGTCGGGAAAGACCATGAGGCCGTCGGTCAAGTCCGGGTTGTTTCGGTCGCTGAGGCGACCCCAGACACCGCTGATCGAGGCCACCTCACGCAACCCGAGCAGATTGATGAGCGGAATACGGTTGAGGATCCAGCCCTTGAGGTGATACGTGGCGTCGAACGATACGTAACGGTCGGCCATGAATTCCATCGCGTTCATCAGGTGGAAGGCCTGCGGCTGGATGGTGACAGACTGGTTCGTGTTCGGAGTGATGAGCAGCGGGAAGGGCACCTTGTCCCAGACGATGCCGCCGCGCAGGCTGGCGTCGATGTGACCGAAGGAGGAGAGCCAGATCCGTTTGCTGACGCCGGCCTCCGTACGGTTGTAACGGTAGTCGCCGCCCAGGATGCCGCGGAAACCGACGACGTGAGACAACTTGAAGACGGGGGCGTCCTTGCTGAGGTTGAAGACAGACCCCTTGCCCATGCGACTGTTATAGGCACGCTCGCCGGGGGCGAACCGGAATTGGATGCCCCACTCGGTAGTGTTGTAGTCCATCAGACGCGTGTAGTCGTCGGGGCCGTTGCGGACGATGTAGCGGAGTGAGCCGGCGGCTTCGCTGTTCATCATCTGTGCCCACGTTTTGAAGGAGAGGCCGTTCAGCCACTCACGTTCGTATTGCAGGCGCGTCTTGCGGAGGTAGTTCATGTTGCGGTTCGCGCGCCCCACCTTCCAGGCCACGAAGACGTTGTCCTTGCTGGTAAAGAGGAAGTCCTGACCGGGGGTGTAGAGGTCGTATTCGTGTTGCAGGGAAAGGTTGTTGACGGGCGATTCCTTCTCGTGATACTCCTTCTCGGTGAAGCTCCAGGTGGCGGTGGCGCTGTACTTCCAGCGTCGGTCGTTGAGGCCGTAGGCGCCGTATCCGCCGAGGAAGAGGTGCGGGTGAAGGTTGGCCGTGGTCATGGCACCGGCGCGTAGGCGGAAGCCCTCGATGATGTTGGCGCTGAAGGTGGTGTTCATCGGACCGAAGTCGAGCTTATTCTTCTCGTGCACATCGTTGATGGGGATATATCCAGAGATGAGGATCTCGGCCGTCTTGAGGAGCACCTTGAAGGCCGTCACCTCCTTGAGCTGATTCAGCAGATTCTCGATGCCGCTTTCGCGATCCTTGAGCGGTGTATGGCGGCGGTTGACCCAGAAGGAGTCGGGCTGCGAGAGGTAGCGCGAGAGGGGCGTCTGTACGCGTCCAGCGAGGGCGAAGACGGAGTCGGCACGGGACACGGGCGATCGGTAATCGGAGTAGCTACGCAGCTGGTGGGCATACATCTGCTGACTGCCTTCGAAGAGTTGGAAGAGCACGTAGGTGTTGTCCATGTCCAGCTCCCAGAGGCCGTCTGTGCGGCGACGGAACTGTTGTTCGACGCGCAGCTCGCGGACGAAGTTGAGGTTGATATGTCGGGGCACGTTGAGGAGTGCCTTCTTGACGGCGTACGTTCCATCCGTAGTGATGTAGAGTCGGCCGGTGAAGCCGTAGCTCTGCGGATTGACGGGCACGAAGGCCAGGTCGGTGCATGGCTCACCGCCCACGTCGACGGTGTCCATGATGTAATAATGATAGAAGGTGTTGGCCAGGGTGGACGAGAGCGGGCTGACGAAGCGGTTCAGCAGGAAGGTGATGTTGTTGTCGAAGATGTCGACGCCTTGGATGATCTCCTCGAGGTTGGCCGTGATCGTGCCGTATTCGTCGAGACTCTGGTCGATACCTTGCTGACGCGTGGCACGGACGATGACCTTTTCGGATCGGGGGTCGCGGCGGTAGAAGATGTCGGAGATCTTCTCGCGCAGGGAGAGCGTGAGGATGGGGCGGCCGTCGAACTCGGAGGTGTCGAGATAGTTCTTCAGGAACTTGAATCGCTTGAGCATTTTGCTCTTCTCGAGCCGGGTGTCGAACTTATCGAGCGAAAGGGTCATCTTTTCGTAACACTCCGCGCTGTAGTCGTCCAGCTGCGTGATGCGGTTGCTGTCCTTGCGGGCGACGACGCGCTTCATCAGCTCCACGGCGGGGTTGTTTTTGCGCGTGTAGCGTTCGCGTTTGGGGCGGATGACGATCTCGGAGAGCTGGATGGTGGAGGGTGAGAGGAGGATGCGGAGGTCGGTCGTGGCGTGCCCGGCGGTGAGGGTGACGGTCTTCGGGTCATAGCCCACGTAAGAGATCTTGAGGCGGGTCAGCCCGCGATCGTTCTTGAGCTGAAAGTTGCCATCGAGGTCGGTGACACCGCCGATGGTGGATCCCTCGAAAACGATCGTGACGAAGGGCAGGGGTTCGCCGGTGATGGAGTCGACCACCATGCCGGATACAGATATATGGCTCTGTGCGTAAGCAGCCCCCCTGGCGAGGCCAAGCAGCGCAAAGGCCACGAGAAGGATTCGGATAACCGCTTTATTCATTCTGTGTAAGATAACTTGTTACTGTTCAATTAAGCGGCGCCAAAGATAGAGCGAGCGTAAAAACCCGACCATCCATCGTCCACGCGCCTCTGGCCAAATGGACCTGGTACTTCATAAAAGCACCACACTTTGCTCCCAAAAGGAGGTGGCGAATTCGGGGCGCGAAGGCCTTATCCCCCGTCTACCCACTGCAGGGGATTGGCTGTTTTATATTCGGTACATTTCTTTGCCCCCAAATTTCAAGACACGATTAGAGCGTGTTTCAACCCACACCCCACGTATGCATTGCACTGAAAAAGTAAGACGACGACTGGCCTCTTGGCTGTGTATCCTCTTCATCGGATACACGGCGGCGACGTCGTTCTTCTATCATGCGCACTACGTGAACGGTCGATGGATCGTGCACTCTCACCCCTACACCCAGGCGCCCGAGACGGGCCACCACACCCACACGCAGGCGGGCTTTGCTACGCTGGCCTGCCTCACTGCGGCGCTGATGACCTCCATCGCGCCCACGCTTTACACAGAACCTTTCACGCGTCTCTCGGCTGTCATCATCGAGGCTGTCCGCACAGCGCTCATCAGCCAGGAGCTCCTCCACCTATCGCTTCGCGGCCCGCCGACACACTCGGGGCTCAATTGATCCTGATCCCCGGCTATGGGGCAAACCCTATTTGCCTTCTACAGCCATAGCTGCGTCCATTTCGATACTCCGATTTACCGTAAATCAGCTCAAACACGCTTGCATGGACTCGATATACAGTATATCAGCTCCAAACAGGCTTGCATGGCCTCGATATACAGTATATCAGCTCCAAACAGGCTTGCATGGACTCGATATACAGTATATCAGCTCCAAGCATGCTTGCATGGCCTCGATATACAGTATTTCCGAGCGACGGAGTTGTGCGACGATATAGCCTATTCCGCGTTGCGCTCTTCGGGCATGTGCTCCTCCGAACTCCGGTCGGGGTAGAGCAGGTATTTGCGCCGCATGAGCCGATAACGATCGAGGTCGGGCTGCCAGGAAGAGCGGATACGATCTTCGGAAAAGCCGGCCGCGATCTGTCGGCGTAGCTCGTCGGTGCCTGCGATGAGGTCGAACATGGCGGAGCGGTTGAAAAAGGTCTTCGCGTCACGCCCCATGCGGGCGTAGAAGTCCAAGAGGAACCGCAGCGTGAGGCCGCCCTCGAAAGAGAGTTGCCGAAAGTCGTCGCCATAGCAGAGGCTCCCGCGATAGAGTGGCGCGGAGTCCATGCCGCGGATGGGAGAGGGCGTGAAGGTGAAGCGTCCGGCCCGCTGTGCGGGATAGCCCACGACTTGGAAGGGGAAAAGCGTGCCCCGGCCGACACTCATACACGTGCCTTCGAAGAAGCAAAGCGACGGATAGAGGCGCACCGCCTGCTGATTGGGCAGGTTGGGCGACGGCTTGACAGGCAGACTGAATGCGTCTCCGTGTCGCCAGCCCGTCATGGGGATGACCGTCAGCTGACAGCGTGCGCCGCCCTGCAGCCACCCCTCGCCATTGATCATAAGGGCCAATTCGCCGATCGTCAGGCCGTGGAGAATGGGGATGGGGTGCATGCCGACAAACGATTTATAACGCGGCCGTCGGACGGGGCCGTCGACGAAGTCGTTCGGGTTGGGCCGATCGAGGACGATGAACGTGCGGCGGCTCGTGGCGCAAGCCTCCATCAGATAGTGCATCGTGCTGATGTACGTGTAGAACCGTGCGCCGACGTCTTGGATATCGAAGACCACCACGTCGATGTCGCTCATCTGGGCTGTGGTCGGGCGGAGCGTGCGGCCGAAGAGCGATACGATGGGGATGTTGCGATCGGGGTGGCGACTGTCAGTCACCCGTGCGCCGGCATCCTCGGCGCCGCGAAAGCCGTGCTCCGGCGTGAAGACCTTGCGCACGTCGACCCCCAGTGCCAAGAGCGTGTCGAGGAGGTGTGTCTGCCCCGGGCCTACGACGGAGGTATGATTGACGGCCAATGCCACGCGTCGGCCTTGCAGGAGGGGCAGGAGAGTGTCGAGGCGTTCGTTGCCGAGCGTCGGGGAGCTATACCTATTATATATAGACGGCGGGTTGTCCGGGCCGGTATGGGCCGATGCCGCAAAGCCTCCGATGAGGCACAAAAAGCCGATGAACAGCGGGAGAAAGGGTTTGATCATAGAAAATATGTGATTGAAAATATGGATCCTGATAAGGAGTAATCGAAAAAGAAAATCATCTGCGCCATGTATGCCGAGAGTGAATCGAGCGGCAAAAATAGAATAGCCGGATAGTACCCCCAGCTGCCCCCTCCGACGCATCCCTTCGCGGCATCGTTTCCCCACGAATCGCTGCCTGAAGTTACGATGAACGATTTGGGCTTATTTTTGCGCCTCATCAGAAGACGATTTATTCACCAACAACCCACCCCATTGCAATGAACCCATTAGCCATCCTTTCAGCTTATTATCAACCCGGCTCACGGGCTTATCAAATCTTAGTAAGCCACAGCCGTAGCGTGCGCGACAAAGCGCTGGCGCTGGCAGAGGCTCACCCGGAGCTGGAGCTTGATCGCACGTTCGTCAGTGAGGCGGCCATGCTGCACGACATCGGTATCTACCTCTGCGATGCGCCTGAGATTGATTGTCATGGCAGTTCGCCCTACATCTGTCACGGTTGGCTGGGTGCTGAACTGATGCGCTCCTTGGGCTATCCCCGTCACGCGCTCGTTTGCGAGCGTCACACCGGCGCGGGGCTCTCGCGCGCGATGATTGAAGCGCGTAACCTGCCCATACCGGCCCACGATATGCTGCCCGTAACCCTCGAGGAACAGTTGATCTGCTTTGCCGATAAGTTTTTCAGCAAAACGAAGCTCGAGCGTGAGAAGCCAATTGAAAAGATCAGGCAAGGGCTCGCCGCGTATGGCCAAGAGGATGTGAAACGATTTGATGCGTGGTGCGGACTCTTTCTCTAAAAATAGCCTGCCTCCTGTGCGCCCTTCTGTTTTGTTGTGGTGTACGGGCCCATCTGCCCTCTAACGCGGCGCAGATGACCTCGCGGCACCCGGCCGCAAATACGGGTACGTCGAAAATGATCTCCCCGCTTTTCGCCGCGGATAGGAGCGTTTCGGAAATGATCTCCGTGCGAAGTGCTGCGCTTATCGACCCCTCAAAAATGAACGCCACGCGTTCGGCCGCGGACACGACTGCGTCGGAAAAGACCTCCCCGCAAAACATTCAGCCCGTCGATAGCTCGGAAAGGATTTCCCTGCCACTTGCCGCAGCCATCGACACGGCTCGGAAGGACACGGCGCGACGCCGGAAGAGCATGCTCGAGGCGCCGGTCACCTATCAGGCCTCCGATTCGATCGTCATGACGGCGGGCAACATGGCCTACCTCTTCGGGCAGGGCAACGTGAAGTATCGCAACATCGAATTGCAGTCCGAACGCATAGAGATGAGCATGGATAGCAGCATCGTCTACGCCTCTTTCGCACTCGACTCGGCGGGGAACGAGTACGGCTATCCCCTTTTCATAGAGGGCGAACAGCAGATCGAGGCCAAGACCATGCGATACAACTTCCGTTCGCGGAAGGCCTTCGCGGCCGACGTCCTTACGAAGCAGGGCGAAGGATACCTGATGGCGGAAGCCACAAAAAAGATGTCTGACAATGCGATGAATATCGCGGACGGTCGATATACGACATGCGACGAGCACGACCATCCCCACTTTTACATCCGCATGACTCGCGCCAAGGTGCGACCCGGAAAAGACATCGTCACCGGGCCTGCCTACCTGGTGATAGAAGACGTGCCGCTCTACCCCATCGGACTCCCCTTCGCGTTTTTCCCCTTCACCGACAAGTATTCCTCAGGTATCATCGCGCCGACTTATGGCGACGAGATGGCACGCGGATTTAACCTCCGCAATGGTGGCTATTATTTCGCGCTCAGCGACTATTTCGATCTGGCGCTTACCGGAGAGATCTACACGAAGGGATCCTGGGGCGTGTCAGCACGTTCGGCCTACAAAAAACGCTATCGCTACTCGGGGAACTTTGATGCATCCTATCTGGTGACCAAGCTTGGCGACCGCGGACTCCCTGATTACAGCGTATCGAAGGACTTCAAGATTGCCTGGACGCATGCGCAGGACGCGAAAGCAAACCCCTATCGCACCTTTTCGGCTGGCGTGAACTTTACGACGAGTAGCTACAACTACAATCAGCTCAATACGCTCTATACGCCAAGTGCGACGGACAACAATAAGGGTTCGAGTATCAGTATCTCACAACGCTTCCCCAACAATCCCCTGACTTTGTCGGCCACGATGAATATCAATCAGCGGTCGCAGGATTCTACGGTAAGTGTGACCCTGCCAGACATGACGCTCTCCATGAGTAGCATATATCCGCTCAAACGCAAACATGCGGTGGGGCGCGATCGATGGTACGAGAAGATCTCCGTCTCGTATTCTGGCTACTTCCGCAACTCGCTCACAGCGAAGGAAAATACATTCCTCAAAAAGAACTTCTATCACGACTGGCAGCATGCGGTACAACACAACATCCCCGTAAGCGCCACCTATCAGCTCGGATTTCTCAACATCACGCCCTCGGCAAGCTACACGGAGCGTTGGTACACGAACAAGGTGCACCAACGTTTCGACACCGCGCGCGGCGGACTCCAGCCCGTCGACACGGCCTACGGATTTCATCGCGTCTATGATTATCGCGCTGCCATCTCGGCCTCAACTACGGTTTACGGATTCTTCAAACCGTGGAAAATCTTCGGCGATAAAGTGCAGATGATCCGTCACAGCATGGCGCTTTCGGCATCCTACAACATGGCGCCCGACTTCGGCGCCGCGAACTACGGTTACTACGAGCCATATTCCTACACCGACCGCTCGGGGCGCACCGTGACGGGCTATTATTCCCCTTACGAAGGCCAAATGTTCGGCGTTCCGGGGCGCGGAAGACAGGGCGGGATCTCGTTAGCGGTAGACAACAATGTGGAAATGAAGGTACGATCCAACGCCGACTCATCCGGCATCAAAAAAGTCAGCCTCATCGATCGCCTCACCTTACGGATCAACTACAATACGGCCGCCGACTCCTTCCGATGGAGTGATCTGTCGGTGGATCTTCGTCTCAAGCTCGGCAGCTTCCCCTTGCAGCTCTCGGGAGTCTTCGACACCTACACCTATGGCTACGACGCCGCCACGGGAGTGCCTTACCGCATCGACAAACCCCGCTGGCAGATGGGAAAAGGCCTCGGGCGACTCCGCTCGACCGGTACCGCCTTCTCTTATACCTTCACCAACGACACGTTTAAGAAGCTCTTCTCGCGGAAAGGCGATAAAGACGACGAAAAGAGCAAGCAGAAGGAGCGTGGAAGCGACGAAAACGCCGACGAGACCAACTCCACCGACGAGAAACCGGCTCGCGGCACCCGTCTGCGCCAGGCTAAGAAGGACGATACGGGTGAATATGACGCCGACGGCTACTATAACGCCACGGTGCCTTGGAGCTTCTCCCTCAGTTACAACATGAGCCTCGGTTACGGCTCCTTCAACCCGCAAAAGTTGGAGTACAACTATCAGATTCGTCACAATCTGAGCTTCAGCGGCAACATCAAACCGACGAAGAACTGGAACATTAGCTTCAACGGATCGTACGACTTTGAGGCCAAGAAGATCGCGCACATGACGTGCACCATCACCCGCAATTTGCACTGCTTCACGATGTCTGCCAGCATCATCCCCGTCGGGCCGTGGAAGTCGTACGCCTTCTCCGTGGCCGTCAATTCGTCGCTGCTCCGCGATCTGAAGTACAATCAGAGCGCCAGCCCGCGCGACGTGACCACGTGGTACTAAGAAGCATAGCTCCCCTGCTTGGGAACTTCCCTTTTTTACCCCATCAAAAAAATATCCCTCCCGAACATAATCGTCATTTGCCATTCCTCATCGTTCGGTAAGCCGAAGCGGATGTGCTTATGCCTATGGAGGATAATTTTTCCGTTTTAGATGCCTCTAAAGCACCTGCCTACGATGAAGAAAGACCGTGCGCAGGTGCTTCGTGCTGTCTGTGCGGTCACTCCAGCGGACGGCATCCCCTTGGCTGTGCAGATCCGCCGCACGCACGCCGTCGCGGAGCAGGATCGGCGCCGTTTCCACGTGGGCCTCGTCCCATAGACCTTCCTGAATGAAATGGCGATGCAGCTCTGCGCCCCCCTCGACTAAGAGCGATTGGATCTGTCGCTCATGGAGCGTCCGGAGGAGTTGCTGCAGGACGGGCTGCGCAGGATCTAAGTCGATACGCGTTGCCTGTTGAG
Organism: uncultured Tannerella sp.; assembly: GCA_938036405.1. GTDB lineage: Bacteria > Bacteroidota > Bacteroidia > Bacteroidales > Tannerellaceae > Tannerella. The sequence goes on along the minus strand of CALHPT010000277.1, from coordinate 2,721 downwards.
GGGTCGTCGGATTACTCGGCGAGGTGAAGAGTAGCGTGGGCACACGGCCATCGAAGAGGTGCGCCGTCGGGGGGACTATCCCGCGACGATCGAGCAAGATGCGCACGGGCGACGGTCCCGACCAGTGGCGCACCGTCAGGCTCGGATCGTCGAGCAGTGCCGTGCGTGAGCCGACAAGGATGCTCGCCACTTCGGCGCGTAGGCTGTGGACGGCCCTTGTGGTGATTGCGTTGGAGAGACGTACGGGAGGACGATCGGTGTCAGCCCTTGTCTCGTCGATAAAGCCGTCGGCACTTTCGGCCCACTTGAGAATCACGTACGGACGATGCTCCGTTTGGGCCGTGAGGAAGAATCGATTCATGCGGCGTGCCTCTGCCTCGAGTACGCCGACCACCACCTCCACGCCGGCCTCGCGCAACAAGCCGATCCCCCGACCTGAAACGGCCGGAAAGGGGTCTACGCAGGCCACGACGACACGTGGAATGCCCGACCGACGGATCAAATCGGCGCAGGGAGGCGTCTTGCCGTGGTGCGAGCAAGGCTCGAGGGTCACGTAGAGCGTTGATCGGCGCAGCAAGTCCCGATCGCGGACGGCTGCGATAGCATGCACCTCCGCATGAGGTCCGCCAAAAGCGCGGTGATACCCCTCGCCAATGATCCGTTCCTCGTGCACGACCACGGCACCCACCATCGGGTTCGGCGCAGTCCGTCCCGCGCCACATCGCGCCAACGTCAGGCACCGACGCATAAAACGTTCGTCTTCGTTTGTACTTTTGCTATACATAGATGTTTAATTGTTGAGGGCTAAAGCCCTGTTGAGGTGTTTATTTGTTCAATTATTCGCCGCCGTCCCTGATGGTTCCTTCCGGGACTTGGAAAATTGGCCGGCGTCCCTGACGCCTTGACTTTCTTTTGCTTCTTTTCTTGCGTCAAGGCAAGAAAAGAAGATCGGAAAAGAACTTAATGTGCCTCTATCATTTCCTCTCTTTCAAATACACTCCCTATGATCGAAACAACAGCCTACCTCCGCGAGCAATTAGCGGCCATTTACGATCCCGAAGAGACACGCGCGATCAGCCGATGGGTCATCGAGCACGTCACGGGTTACACTCCGGCCCAACAAATACTGGCCAAAGATACTCCGATCGACCCACAGCAGCGAGAAGCGATCCGAACGATCGTGCGCCGGTTAAAACAGCACGAGCCGATCCAATACATCGTTGGCGAATGCACATTCCACGGCCTGACCTTCTCCGTCAATCCCTCCGTGCTCATCCCCCGTCCCGAGACGGGCGAGCTGGTGGAGCACATCGTGCAACGCCACGGCGCGGCGCATTCCCTGCGGGTGCTCGACATCGGCACCGGCAGCGGGTGTATCGCCATCACGCTCTCGCGGCGGCTACTCCGCCCGCAGGTGATGGCTCTCGACATCTCCGCCGAGGCCATCCGCACGGCGCAGGGTAATGCCGAGCGCAACGGTGCGCAGGTTCGATTCGTCTGCGCTGATCTGCTTGACCCGCATTTGACGCTTCCCGGGCCGTTCGACCTCATTGTCTCGAATCCGCCGTATGTTCGGATGAGCGAGAAGTCCGATATGGCGCCCCATGTGCTCGACTATGAGCCGCACACGGCCCTCTTCGTCTCCGACGACGATCCCTTACTTTTTTATCGATCGATCGCCCGACGCGCCCGAGGGTGGCTCACGTCCGGCGGATGGCTCTACTTCGAGATCAACGCGGCCCTCTCGACCGAGACCGCTGCGCTGCTCGTCGCCGAAGGCTATTCCGACGTCCGGATCAGTCGCGACATGGAGGGGAAAAACAGGTTCGCGGAGGGGAGAGTCGAAAAATCTGATCGATAAGGCCGTTCTCTGATCTTCTTTTCTTGCCTTGATGCAAGAAAAGGCCCCTTCCGGGGCAGGGAAGTAGGTCGCCGTCCTCGATTGACCAGGTGTCCAGAAGGGACCGTCAGGGACGCCGGCCAATTGGGCAAGGGACGAAACGGGGAATGAGCGACAAGCGATAATTTTACGACATGAATACAACCGAAGAGACCGAAATGCTGCACAAAGCGGCGGCATACTGCGCCAAGGCGGAGCGTTGCCCGTCGGACGTGCGCAAAAAACTGGCGGCGATGGGTGCAACGAGCGACGTGGATGAGCGCATCGTTGCGCGACTCACCGCGGAACGATTCCTCGACGAAGCGCGCTACTGTCGCAGTTTCGTAGAAGACAAATGGCGCTTCAATCGCTGGGGGCGGTTCAAGATTCGTTTCGAGCTACGCCGACGCGACTTGCCGGACAACTTGATCGAGGAGGCGCTCAGCGAACTGATCGACGAGGAGGACTATCGCGCCGTCCTCGCCGAGCTACTCCGCCGAAAATTGAGTGCCATCCGCGCCACGTCGAGCACTGATCGGGCCGTGAAACTCCTTCGCTACGCCGAAAGTAAGGGCTTCGAGCGGAGCGCAGTGTTCGACTGTATCCGCGCCATGAAAAATGACGACGTCGAAGCTCCGGACGACATCGACTGATCCTTATCCACTAAAAAAAGAGTCCCTTTCCGCGGCTCATTTTGGAGTACTTTCTGCAAAGAGTCCCTTTCCGCGGCTCGTTTTGGGACTCTTTTCTGTAAAGTGTCCCTTTCCGCGGCTCGTTTTGGAGCGCTTTGCGAAAAGAGTCCCTTTCCGAGGCTCGTTTTGGGACTCTTTTCGCAAAGCATC
>CALHPT010000276.1 GCA_938036405.1 uncultured Tannerella sp. | reverse complement strand
GACTCACCTTCGGGATGCGCCCATTGAGCAGGAAGCCCTTTACCTCGGCAAACGTCAAGTTGTCGATCAGCTTCTGGAGGTCGAAGCCCTTCCCCCTACGATACATCTTGGTTGCATAAATATGCTGCATCGGAGAGAGCGTCTTACGCAGAGAAATGATGGAGGTATTGACGACTGCATTCTCAAAAACGGGCTTAGGTCGTACGGCGTACGACGAAATATGAATGTCATCACACTTTGAAAAGAGCAATTGATGTAAGCCGGAGAGCGAATCGCTGGATGTGATAGAAAGGGGCACAATCATGGCCAAACACCCTCCCTTGCTAAGGAGGTTATACCCTTGCTCAATGAATAAGCTATAGGTATCGAGTGAGCCTTTCTGCTTCCCCTTGATGGTCTGTGCGGAGCGATAAGTTTTCTTGAACGTGTGCTTGTCTTCATCGGACAGCTTAGCGCCATACGGCGGATTTCCGATCACAATATCGAAGCCCTCTTTTGTCGGTCGTGAGAAGACCTCGCTGAACCACGTGTGCCAAAGGAAGAAGTTGGGGTTGGCGAAGAGGTCGACGTCGGAGAGGTCGACCTCGTATCGTTGGGCTTTGAGCTGCTCTTCAATGTTCTGCTGGATGCGCGCTCGGAGCGACTGTTTCTTGTCGTGGTTGTCCTCGCCGTAGTACGTGACGAGGAGGTAGTGGAGGCTCAAACGCGAGGCGTCGTTCTCGTCGTCGATAAAGAAGAGGCGGCCGTCCGTCTTCTGTGAGGCCAGCGTACTGAGGTCGACTTCCTTGTAGCGTTCCAGCAGGGAGTTGCCCTGCATGATTTTGTAGTCGAGGTTAGGCAGCGGTTGGGGGACGTCCTCGTCGACCACGAGCGAGAGCCAGAATCGCAGGCGGGCAATGTCCACGGCGCCGCGGTCGAGGTCCACGCCGTAGATGTTCTGCTGGAGGATCTCTTTCTTGATCTCGGCGTGCGACTTGGCCCGGTTTTCCCTCACACCGTCTTCGAGGGCGATGCGGCAGAGGTAGAGTTCGCGCAAGAGCCCCATAGGAAAGGCTCCGGAGCCGATGGCGGGGTCACAGATCTTGACCGTACGGAGGCGTTCGGCTATCTGCTGACGGAGAGGGGACGGCTGGCGTTCGTCCGAGACGTCGTCCTGCACGTGGAGACAATCGTCGTCCTTGGTGCGGACAAATTCGTCGATCTTTTTTCGCATGCGTTCGTCCGGCACGTCGGCCTGCAGGTAGGCCGTGAGGGAGCGGCGGCACATGTATTGGACGATCTCCTTGGGGGTGTAGAAAGCGCCCTTCTCCTTGTTGTCCTCCAGGAGGCTCTCGAAGATGCGGCCAAGCATTTCTGGGTCTACGCCCACCTGCGCGTCGTCCGGGTCGTTCTCGTCGATGGTGAAGTTGTACTGTTCGAAGAAGGCGAAGAGTTCACGGAACAGCTCGGCGGGGAAGCGGGCGTCGGTGCAGGCTTTGAAGCATCTGTCGGCATCGTCCTCCTCAAAGAGCCCGCCGTTGAGGTAGGGCACGCGCACTTGCTCTCCGAAGACACGCGTGTCGTAGAGGTCATTGTCGGCCTTGCGGTCGGTGTTGAGCGCGTGGAAGAAGAGATGCTCAAGCACTTCATGGACAAAGTCGGCTTGTTGCTCTGCAGTGGCTTCCTCGAAGAGCTTGTACATGAATCGGAACTTGCCCTCGCCCCAGCGGCCGCCATCGGGCACGCCCATCCAGCCTTTCTTCTGCAGAAAGTGGAGGAAGACGATGCGCCCGAGCAGCTTCTTCACGTAGTCGCGCACACGCTTCTCATCGCCGCCGAAAGCCTGCATGATGGCCTCGTCGGGCGCGTGCTCGGTGCGTTCCTCCCACTTATTGGCCTGCTTGACGTAGCGCTTGCCGGTGGCGTGGAGCACGAAGCGGGCGTAGTGCTCGCGGTACTTGTCGAAGAACTCCTTCGAGAGCGCCTCCACGGAGAAGGCCTCGCGGATGTCGGCGATGGTCACCTCCTGGCCCTTCTTGTCGAACAGCTTTTGGAAGTTCTCCGCGGCCGTGCGGCTGGAGTGTCCGCGCCCGAAGAGGAAGGTGAAGCGTTTAGGGTCGGTGGTTTGCTCACTCTCCGAACTCTTGTAGCAGAAGGAGAAGCGCCACTCGCGGCCAGTGGCATGGGCTTCGTCGTAGTGGAAGAGCATAAAGGCGGCGGAGTTATGGTGCATGATGCGTCGAGTGAGGCGCTGCAGGTTGACGCGGTTGTGCGCCATTCTCACGCTGCTGTCGACGGTGACGTCGTAAATCCGCAGCCACGCCCCGCTTACGAAGATTTTTCCGATCAGCTCCATACGGCCAATGCCGGTGTCATGGGCCAACTTGATGTTGTTTTCTTCGTCGGCCAGGTCGTCCTTATTGATGGGGTCTAGCTCTGTTTTATCGAAGATGCGATAGATGACCTGCTCGAGGAATTTGTCTATGCCGGAATAGCTCTTTTCCAAGAAGCCTCTCAGTGTTTTTGTCTCTGTCTCTGTGTGCATAATGAGTGTATGTGTTTGCTTATTTGATGGTTCCTAAAATGATTCGGGGGTCGCCCTTAGGTGCGGCCGGAACGTCCTTAGCCAACCCGCCCAGCGCTTGCTCTATGAGGTCGTCTAAAGAGAAGAGCTGTTGCTGCTGTGCCTGCTGCTTCCTATCGATCTCAAGGAGCCGATTGATCACGCCCACGTTTCCTCCCTCTACTTGTTCGCTGGCCCGTCTCAAGAGCTTCTTCGACTCCGGATATTGCGTGAGAGGGTATAACCGCTGAATGATGGCAGAGGCCTTACTGCCGTTATCGTCAGCGCGCGATCGGCTATCTCGGTAGATGTGATTCTTGTATGCCTGAAGCGCCTCCTTCTCCAGCGCCTTCCACATTTTCTCGCTGTCCATGGGCGGATCGATGGCGCAGGCGGCCTCGTCCGCTCGCAGCTCCTCAAGGACATCTATCGGCGAGACTACCTTGAACTTGCTCTTCGTCTTGCTCTGCGGATCGAAGTAGACGATCATGGCGTTGGCGGGCTGCGTCCCGACTAAGAAGTAAGCCGTGCCCTTGTCGGCGGTCTGCACCATCAGCCAGTCGCCGGACGCGTTGGATTCTTCTATCCGGCGATAGCGCGGGCGGTGCGCCTTGACGTAGGCACGCAGCTCCTTGACGTATTTCAAGTAGGGGGCATCACCCACCTCATCCTCAATCTGGTCGGAGGTGGGGAGAAGTGCGTAGTGCACCACATCCTCGGCGTTGGAGAAGATCTTGCTGTCCTCACCGAAGAGGGTGTGGAAGGATTGCAGCTTGACGTGCGCCTTCTGCACCAACTTGATCCTCTCGTCGCCCTCATCGCTGGGCATGAAGTTGTAGACATAAATGTGGGGCGCTGCCGATCCGATACGGTTCACGCGGCCGATGCGCTGCATGAGGCGGGTGGCGTTCCAAGGCGTGTCATAGTTGAGGATCACGTGGGCGCGATGTAGGTTGACGCCCTCGGCCAGGGTGTCGGTGGTGATGAGCACGTCGTAGTCGCTCAGCTGTTCCGCGGCGGGGCAGTTGGCGTCGAAGTTTCGGCGGATCACGACGCGTTCCTCCTCGCGGTTTTGCGAGCGGATGACAAGCGGACGGTGGCCGGCTTCCTTCACCACACGCCCGAGCTCCACGGCGGTGGGGATGGCCTCGGTGAAGATGACGAGCAGGCCGGTGGTGTTCTTCTCTGGGTCAAACAGCGCGGGCAGTTGCCGCTTGAAAGCCTCGAGCTTCGGGTCCTTCTTGATCCACTTCGGGTCCCAACGCGCGCAGAGGTCGCTGAGGATGCGCTCGTCACGCTGCAGCAACTCGATGTACTCCGGTTGGAAATCCTCACGGCGGTATTCGGCATTCTTTCCGCCTTCGTTCCGCCCCTGCTTGTTGAGCTCGTTGATCTTTCGCCGCAGTGACGTCACAGCCTGTTTGAGGGTAGGATGAGCGCGCAGCTCGCCATTGATATCGATGTCTGGGCAGACGAAGAGGGTGTTGTTGCCCCACATACGGATCATGTTCTGCGTGTTTTGCCACAGGTTATGGAGCGACTCGCGGAAGGCACCAGCGGAGCTTTCGAGCCGCTTAACGAGGCTCTGCTGCATGAGCCAGGCCAGCTGTCCGGCCACATCGCCCGCCGTGCGACTGCCGCGGCCTTTGTGCTTCTCCGCGTTGGCGGGATCGGCGAAGTATTCAATGGCGCGATAGCGGGCATAGGTCAGTCCGTCCTTATCCTCTTCTCCGGGGGCGATGAGGCGCATCGTGTCGTTGAAAAGGCTGACCTGCGCGCTGTCCATGACGTATTTCAAAGCCGTCGGCCCCTCGATCCGGGGGAAGACGAGCCCTTGCGCCTCCATATCTTCCCCGTAATTCATCTCCACATCGGTGCGGGTGCGACGCACCATGATGTCCACAAGCACTTTGGAGCGGATCTCTTCGGAGAGTCGCTTGAGCCGTTCGGTGCGTTGATCCTCGAGCATCGGACTGTTTTTGTCGATCAGCTCTTGATATTCTGCATGGACTTCCTTGAAGAAGGCATCTAAGTCACCGCCCGGCACCTTCGTGAGTGTGCTGCTCTTGGGTGTACGCTCAAAGAGGTAGATCTGATTCTTCAAATCCTGGGGACGGTTGTTCTGCGGAGTGGCAGAGAGTAGCCCGACGTAGGGCGTGGGGGCGATGGATCCGATCAGGCCGTTGAGCGCTCGGTACATTTCGGTGTCGGAGTTACGGAAGCGGTGGCTCTCGTCGATGAGGATCAGGCCATAGGCCTTGCTTTGATCGAGCGTGCCGTCAAGCGTGCCGTCGTCGAACGTTTCCTCGTCGCTTTCGTCGTTCACCTCCTCCGTGAACTTGTCGAGTCGGCCCAAGGAGATGTAGTCGATGCGGTCGTTCAACTCAGGAGCGGCGGCGCAGATGTCACCGATCGTGTCTCGCCACGGCTGTAGCACGGCCGGCGGCGTGATGATCAGCACACGGCCACCGCGCCCATCCTTCTGCGGCTCGGTTAGGAAGTGCCGCACGATCAGGGCGCCCACGACCGTCTTACCGAGCCCGACCACGTCGGCCAGCAGAAAGCCGCCGTGCCGCTGCATATACTCGTAGCACTGCTTGACGGCGTCAATCTGGTAATCGAACGCGCTGTACGTCGTGGGCAGATAGTCCTTGATCTGGCCGCTGAGCTTCGTGTCGAGGAAGGTGGCAAACTGGGTTTGCAGTAGTTTGATGTAAAGTTCGTAGGGGGTAAACGGCTTCGCGAGCGCTTCTTCCTCCTCCTTCTGTCGCTTCTTCCGCTCCCGGTTCACCTCCCGGCCGATAGGGGAGGGCTTGACGACTTTCTCGAGGAACGTCGGAGTCCAATCTTCCGCCTGCTCCCACATTTCATTGAACCAATAGATATGCCCCTTTACCCTTATCTCTTCATAGTTAGCGCCGATAGTACTGCTGACCGTCTCGAGATAATTCAATTCTGCATTGCCCAAGAGCCCTTTATTGGTGAAGTTGGAGCTACCCATAATGGCCATAGCGTTGTAGTATTTCCAGCTTCCGTCCTTCATAAAAGTCTTTGAAAAGATGTAGCACTTGGCATGCAGGAAGGTCTTCGTGTACTTCCTCACCTGCATCTTCTTGCCGCAATGCGTCAGCAGCAAGTCGACCACGCCCTTGTATTCCTCTTTGAGCTCCAGCTCTTCGAGATCCTTCTTGATATAATCGTCTGGGAAGTTCCTTCTATAGGTTGGCTCCTTTACTTGGTCGGCGTAGACATAAGGCTCTTGGCCGATCAGGATTTGCAGCTGCGTGCCGTCGCGCTCTAAGAAAGCCTTTAGCTCTTCGGTCACGAGTGCCATACCCGGCACATCCCAGTATCCCGTGGCTATTTGAATCGTGTTGATGTCTTTCTCTTTGATGCACCGCCTCAAGTAGGCAGCCATCTTCAGCTTATCGGTGTTATCGATAAGGGTATTGCTCAGTTTTTCCGGCTCATACAGCAGCTCATCCATCTCTCTATTTTCGTTGATCAGAAGCACAAAGGAAGTAGGGATGCTCAAAATAGGGAGTATTATCGCAGCACCTCCCCCTGT
>CALHPT010000275.1 GCA_938036405.1 uncultured Tannerella sp. | reverse complement strand
TATACTGTATATCGAGGCCATGCAAGCCTGTTTGAAGCTGATATACTGTATATCGGGGCCATGATGTTTGAAGCTGATATACTGTATATCGAGAGCCCAAACTTCGCCTCCTCGTCAGACGTCTTCGTCGAGCGAGGAGAGGTATTTCTCGATGAACTCGTTGGAGATGCTGGTCAACTTCTCGTCGCGGTCGGCCAGCTCGCGCATCTCGTTGAGGCGGAGCAGGTGCTCGCAGCCGGCTTCGCGGAAGAGGTTGGCCAGCCGCGAACGGTGGTCGATCTTGGAGGCGAAGAACGTGCTGAGGCGGTCGATGCAGAGGTAGCGTTTGTCGAGCGCCTTGAGGCCGGCGTAGCTGGAGAGGATCTCGCCCTCGGGCGTGTGATCGTAGGTGATGAAGTAGAAGGTGCGGATGACGATCTTGCGGTCGCGCGTGAAGTCGGCAAAGAAATACCCCACCCGGAAGCCGAAGACGCTGAAGGAGATCAGCAGCGAACCCTTGTACCAATCGACGTCGAAGGAGGTGAAGCAGAAGTTCATGTACGTATTGACCACGTTGGGCGAGAGGCCGTCGACACGCTCGAACATGCGCTTGATGGCGTGCTCCTGGATGTAGACCTCGTAGGGGCGGTCGGGGTCCAGCTCGGGGATGTAGGGGTTGTGGGGGACGCAGGCCGAGAGCCAGCGGAGGCCGTCGTTGAGGATGTCCGGAAAGCCGACGCGGAAGAGTAGCCGTCGCTCGCCCTTGCGGTCGCTGCCCCAGATGGATTGCGGCTTGCAGGACGAGAAGTCGACCGTCCGCCCGACGCGGTTGCGAAACATCTCGAAGTTGCGCTTCTTGAACCACAAGAGGTGCATGCAGGGGTTGGAGAGCTGGAAAATGTAGGTCATCAAGGTACTGGTGTACTGATACTCCATACGCGCCAGTACGCGGTCGAACTCGGGCGAGAAGTCGTAGGGGTTGTTGAGGCTTCGCATGGAGAAGCCGCCCTCCTCGATGATGTCGACAATGCGGGCGTAGATCTTGTCTTCCGGATACTTCGGCTCGCGCATGAGGTAGAGCGAGAGGGGCATCCAAATGTCGTAGTAGTCCAGGGCGGAGATGGTGCGCTTCTCCCCCTCGCGCAGGGTGAAGGGCATCTTGTCGAAATCCATGTAGTAGTAGAATTCGCTCTTGATGAGGGCCAGATCTGCTTTGCTGAAGAGGGTCATCTCCGAGGCATCGATCCGGATCAGTGTGGGGCGAGCGGAGTAGAGGACACGCAGCATTTGCTTGTCGATGTATTGCACCGCCTCGCCATACCCCAGGTTGCGGAGTAGGGTGAATACGCGTTTCTTATAGACGTTATAGCGCCTGGCCTCTTCCTCTTTACGGGTTTGGGGGGTCGACGCTTTTTTCTTTTTGGACATGACTCAGTGGGTGTATATTCTATTTTTTCGGAGGGTAAAAGTAGCGCTTTTGAGAAACTGCGAAAGGCGTAAGGAATGTCCATAAGTGGCTACTCATGCGCCTTGCGGATTGCTTTAGTTTACGTTTGCGCGCTCATAAAACGACCGTTCCCCCCCTTTCTCTCTCTGATGAAATTCCTCCGCTACTCGGGGGGCTGGCGCAGGCCGGACTGCTTTATCGCACAGACAACCGGCGCAGGCGGGCATGTTGGCCACGTGGCGGACGCACTCCTTGATCTTCAATACGCCGTGGGAGCTTAGCCTCAAGGTCAGCAGGCAGGTCGGGGATCGGAATCCCCCTCCCTTCGCTACTCCCGATCGACTACGGACGTCAGTTCGCGAACGAAAGTCTCTTCGGCGGAGAGCAGCCAGCGGCGGAAGGTGTCGTGATCGAACGTGCGCGGAGTGTGCATAAAGTCCAGCAGGCGCGAGAGGTCGAACGAGTCACCTACCGTGGCGGCGCCGGGGATCGACGAGGCGTCGGCGGCATTGATCTCTTGTTCCAGGTGCGCGGGGATGAGCATGACGGGCTTATTCAGGTAGAGCGCTTCGCAGACCGACTCGAATCCGGCCGTGGTGATGTAGCCGCGACAGGAAGCCATGTAGTTGAGGAATAGCTCGTCGTCGATGCGGTGAAGCGTCAGCGTGTCGTCCACCCGGAGCTCTGTCGGGGCATCGCGTTTGTCCCAGAAGAAATGCAGGCGGACGTCCGGGTGGACGTCGTGCCAGCGGCGCACTTCGTTCTCAAAGCCCTGATTGAGCATATAGCCGAGGATGTAATCCCCTTCGATCGGTTGCAGGTCGAGCACCTCGCGCCTGAGAAGCGGCGGCACGACCACAATGCGTTCCCGGGCGCAGGACTTCATCGGATAGAAGGATAGGGCCAGGAGCTTCGTGGCGCCGATGCCCGTCAGCAAGGTGTGCAGACGAAGGATCAGGAGGCTCTGTGCGTCGCCCGTGCCATGCCGATAGTCGGGGTGGCGCAGCAGGTACTGATGGGCGATGTTGACAAAGGGGATGTCTATGCGGAAGCGCAGCTGCGCCAGGGCGGGGAGCATCTCGTAGAAGTTCACCACCACGTCCGGCTGCTGCTTCTTGATCCGTCGGTGAATCATTTCAATGCTTTGGCCGTACTGCCGCAGCTTTCGCGGATTGCCGTTGTAAAATGCCGTGCGGAGCTTGTCGAGACGCTTATGATCCTTCTTATAGATCAGCGACGGGGCTTCGTAGGCGCGCACCGGCGCTTTGACCTTCGATCGAAAGAAGGAGGGCACTTCGCGCCCGTGGCTCTTACCGACCAGCACCTCCACGACCTCGTGGCCGTGGCGCCGCAACATATCGGCGAGTGAGAGCGCTTGCGTCAGGTGGCCGCGCCCCTCACCTTGGACAATAAACAGGAACCGCAGTGGGCGGGTTGCTTCATTCATTGGGATAGGGAGTCAGAAGTAGTTCGGAGGTAGTTGAAGTAGTGAGTCGTAGACCTGTTTAGGCGTCTGATAGACGATCCCGCCTAATTCTCTACGGCTGCGAACTCCATCAAGTAAGCCTTAATAAATCCATCAATCTTACCGTCCATCACGCCGCCCACGTCGGAGGTTTGGAAGTTCGTCCGGTGATCCTTCACGCGGCGGTCGTCAAAGACGTAACTGCGGATTTGCGACCCCCATTCGATCTTCTTTTTTCCGGCCTCCACCTTGTTTTGCTCCTCCATCCGATGCTGCATTTCGCGGTCGTAGAGGATGGATCGGAGTTGACGCAGGGCGTTCTCGCGGTTTTTCGGTTGATCGCGCGTCTCGGTGTTTTCGATGAGGATCTCCTCCTCGGCACCCGTGTACGGATCTTTGTACTGATAGCGCAGGCGGACGCCAGACTCTACCTTGTTGACGTTCTGACCTCCCGCGCCGCCGGAGCGGAACGTGTCCCACGAAATGCGTGCCTGCTCCACGTTGACCTCGATCGTGTCGTCCACGAGCGGTGTGACAAACACGGAGGCGAACGACGTCATGCGTTTTCCTTGCGCGTTGTAGGGTGAGACGCGCACCAAGCGGTGGACGCCATTCTCGCCCTTGAGATAGCCGTACGCATAGTCGCCTTCGATATTCATCGTCACGGTTTTAATGCCCGCCTCGTCGCCTTCTTGTAGGTTGCTGATGGTCACCTTGTATCCATTGGCCTCGCCCCAACGCATATACATGCGCATAAGCATCGAAGCCCAGTCTTGGCTTTCCGTACCACCTGCGCCAGAGTTAATCTTGAGCACGCAGTTCATGGCGTCGGCCTCGCCGCGCAACATGTTGCGGAATTCGAGATTCTCCACCAGTTCCTTCGTGCGGGCATAGGCTTCGTCGACCTCGTCTTCGGTCGTAACGCCTTCCTTGGCGTATTCGAAAGCCAGACTCAGCTCCTCCGTCGCATCGTGGACAGCGCGGTATAGCTCGAGCCATTTCTTGAGGTCCTTGACCACTTTCATCTGTGCCTCCGCGCGCTTGGCGTCTTCCCAGAACTCCGGATCGCGCGTGCGCAGTTCTTCTTCTTCTAATTGGACGGTCTTTGCATCGACGTCAAAGAAACCTCCTCAACGCTTGCTCGCGTTCCAACATATCCTTCAGTTGGTCTATCGTAATCATGTTCGTAAATCTTATTCGTTTATTCAGTTTATAAAAAGCCTCGTTCGAAGCGGTCGCAAATGTAGGATCTCCGCGAAAACGCTGCGGCGTCGGGTCGGCATATTATCCCGGTGCGCGGCGTGGCGGGGAAGGGATTCTGAAAAATGTAGGGCTGAAAAAAGTGATGCTTGGGGCAATCGATCAGCCGAAAACATGCTCCGCGGGGCGCGTTGGACGGTCGGCATAATTACTTGGTGCGCGGCGTGGCGGGAGAGGAACTTTGCCGGTTATCGCTGCCGAAAAATTGGCGCCAGAGCCTTATCTTTGCCCCCGAACTATAATTTTGTTTAGGTGGGGGCATCCGGGACGCGTATCTTTTTCATTTACGCAATGAACCTCCAAACCTCCGGATGCCCTACCTTCTTTTTTTGCCCCTTCCGGGAGGATGACGGGCAGACAGATCCCATTCCCCCCTCATTTTAGACCCAATGAATAGAAGACAATGGACGCAGATCCTCTGTTTGGTGACCTGCTTTTTGATGATGATGTCCATCGCCGTGTTGCGCGGTGGGAAGCTGTTTGGGCATGACTTCACGGCCCAGCAAACGACTCCGGCCGAGGCGCCGACTGACACCGTGGCCACGATGCGCACCTCGCCAGACGGCGCGACGGTGATCAACACCACGTCGCTGGGTGCGGACCTTGTCGGATACGCCGGCCCGGTGCCGATCGAACTCTACCTGCGGGACGGGCGCATCGAGCGCCTGGAAGTGCTACCGAACAGCGAGACGCCTTCGTTTCTCGAGGCGGTGACCGATGAGCTGCCTGCGCGCTGGGTGGGGCACACCGCGGAGGAGGCAGCGACGATGGAGGTGGATGTCGTTTCCGGCGCCACGTTCACCTCGCGGGCCCTGATCGGTAACCTCCGCCTCGCGGCGGCCTATGCGACGGACCATCCGGCCGCGCCCTCGCTCTGGGATGCGGTCGATCTCTCGCCCAAATCGCTCATCGCGCTGCTGGTCGTACTCCTCGCCGCCATCCTACCGCTTTTCGTGCGGAGTCGCGTTTACCACACGGTGCAGCTCGTCCTAAACGTGGCTGTTCTCGGCTTCTGGAGCGGCTCCTTCCTGTCCTACACGCTCTTTTTGGGATACCTCACGAACGGCACCGAGGTGCTCCTGTCGATTGTCCCGATCGTCATGCTCATCACAGCCTTCATCTACCCCCTTTTCGGTCGGCCGCAGTACTACTGCACGCATATCTGCCCGCTGGGTTCGCTGCAACAGTTGGCCGGCCGGGCCAGCCGTCGGAAGTGGCGCCTCAGTATGCGTGTCGTGCGCTTTTTGGACCGCTTCAGGCAATGGCTCTGGGTGGCGCTGATGATTTTGCTGTGGGCCGGCGTGCTCACCGAGTGGATCGACTGGGAACTCTTCCCCGCCTTCCTTGTCCGCACGGCGCCCGTGGCCCTGATCGTCCTGACTGGCGTAGTGACCCTTCTTTCGGCCTTCATTCCCCGTCCCTACTGCCGTTTCGTCTGTCCGACAGGCACCCTTTTCAAGATGTCCGAGGGGCTGAAATAAGCACAAGGTCCGCCCCCTGTCGGGCGGTGGTCCTTGATCGTGGAGGGGGTGAAAATTTGATTGGGATGTACCCGGGTAGGGGCGTATCGCATACGCCCTCCAGGCGTTTCCGGTAGGAAACGATTGTCAGCATCGTTCACCAATCGATTGGGCTATTCGGTCGTTCGTCCCCTTGCGGGGCCGTTCGAAGGGCGTATTCGATACGCCCCTACAGCCTGCCGGCCGACACGTTTTGCTCCATGATGAATTGCAAAGCCCGAAACCCGGCAGGTTTTGCTCCATGATGAATTGCAAAGCCCAAAACCCGGCGGGTTTTGCTCCATGATGAATTGCAAAGCCCAAAACCCGGCGGGTTTTGCTCTATGATGAATTGCAAAGCTTAAAACCCGGCGGGTTTTGCTCCATGATGAATTGCAAAGCCTAAAACCCGCCGGGTTTTGCTCCATGATGAATTGCAAAGCCCAAAACCCGCCGGGT
>CALHPT010000274.1 GCA_938036405.1 uncultured Tannerella sp. | reverse complement strand
CTTTCCCCCTTTTAGTGGATCTTCTATCGAAGATGTGGCAGGGTGGAATGTTCCGCAATGTTTGTTTTATGAGAGATTGTATAATCCGCCAAACGAAATGTCCGAGATCTCAAAACGAAATGTCCGAAGAATGGGGCGACAACACCTCATTTTTCGGACATTCCATTTTTGAGCAGTTTCTATATCCTTAACAGTAGCCGCCCAGGAGGGCGCCTCGACCGTCGCCGGGGGTAGGCCGGGTCGGGTGTGTAGGGCGACGGCTTATGCCGCTGAGGCAGACGCGGACACCTCCAGCTCTATCACGGTCTGGGGTTCTTCGGCAATTGCCGAGGGGTCATAGTTCATCGTGAGCACCTCGATCTTGCGTCCACCACCGGCCGATCGCTGTTGCTCCACCTCGACGGTGTACCAGCCGTGTGCCTCAGTGAACTCCGAGAGCAGCTCGGAGGGGTAGGACGAAAGCATGAACCGCCCCTTGAGCTCAGATAGCACCTCCAGCAGTTGGCCGAAGTCGTCGGCCGTGTAGCCGCCGTAGTGACCCATGTCGGAGTTGAAGTAGGGCGGATCGACGTAGTGGAAGGCCGTCGGACGGTCGGCCCGGCGGAGGATCTCCAAGGCGTCGCGACTGAAGATCGAGGTATGCTCCAACCGCCGGGTGTAGGTCTCTGTGAAGTTCTCCTTGCGACCTTGGATCTGTCCGGCTACGCTGCGCGACATGCTGCATTTCCACGTGCTGCCGAGGATGGCGTAGAAGGATTGATGCGAGAGCGTCCACACGGCCCATGCGCGGCGCACGGGCGTGTGACCCTCGGGCGAGCGGTAGATGGCGCGTGCTTCGCGGTGCATGAGTTCGCTGTGGAGCGTCTGGTCGACCTCTCGCTTGAGGGCGTCGTAGTCGGTCTGGAGGACACGGTAGAAGTTGGCCACCTCGCCATTGATGTCGTTGATGAACTCCACCTGCGCCGGCTCCTTAGCCCAAAAGACTGCGCCACCGCCAAAGAAGGGTTCTACATAAATACTGTGCTCGGGGATCATCGGTAAGATGACGCTGAGCATCTTCTGTTTTCCGCCGTAATACGTGATCGGCGTCTTCATGATTGGTTTCTTACTTTCCATTTTATCACTGTTTAAATATCGATTAAATTCTACTTTTGCGGCGTCCCAAGCACATAAAAAAATAGGTGCGACAACACCGATAAGGCCATAAAAGCCTCTGTCGTGGTGTTG
>CALHPT010000273.1 GCA_938036405.1 uncultured Tannerella sp. | reverse complement strand
CTTCACGGCCACCGTACGTCGCGACGGCTCCTCACGCTTCCATAAGGATCACCGATGGGGCACATTCCCCTCGTTTGCCTTTGGTTGGAAGATGAAAGAAGAGGGATTCCTCAAAGATGTGGACGCCCTGTCGGACATGAAACTGCGCCTCGGCTACGGTGTCACTGGTCAGCAAAATATTGGCTCTGACTACTCCTATTTTGCCTCTTATACGGCCAACAGAAACTTCGCTTACTATCCGATTGGCTACGGCGAGGGCGAATCATATCGTCCCGACGCCTACAATAAGAACCTCAAGTGGGAGCGAACGACGACTTACAACGCCGGCGTGGACTATGGCTTCCTGAACGGTCGCCTCACGGGGTCGGTGGACTACTATTTCCGTCGCACGGACGACCTCATTAACTACGTGTACGTATCGGCCGGAACGAATTTCAAGAATCAGGTGAACGCCAACATAGGTTCGCTGGAAAATAAGGGTCTGGAATTCACCATTAACGCCAAACCCGTCGTGCAGAAGGACTTTACGTGGGACTTGGGCTTCAACCTCACCTACAACAAGAGCGAAATCACCGCCCTGACGGGAGGCAATCGTTCGGATTATTACGTGGCTACGGGCGGCGTGACCGTCGGCACCGGTGGCACTGTCCAGGCGCATGCCGTGGGGCACCCCGCCTACGCGTTCTATGTCTATCAGCAGGTCTACGACGAGAAGGGCAAACCGATCGAGAACACGTTTGTGGATCGTAACGGAGACGGCGTGATCAACGATGCCGATAAGTACTTCTATAAAAAGCCCACGGCTGACGTATTGATGGGCCTTTCGTCCAAATTCGTCTATAAAGCCTGGGACCTCAGCTTCACGCTCCGTGCCAGTCTCAACAACTATGTGTATAACAATGTGGAGGCGAATGCCAGCAACATGAGCCAGCTCTATGCTCCCTCGGGCTTCCTCACCAACCGACCCAACATGGCGGTGGAGAACAATTGGCAGGGCGAAGGCAACTACTACATGTCGGATTATTTCGTGCAGAACGCCTCCTTCCTCAAGTGCGACAACGTAACCCTCGGCTATTCCTTCAATCTGAAGAAGGTCGGCTCGGGACGTGTCTTTGCCGCCGTGCAGAACGTCTTCACCGTCACGAAATACAAGGGTCTGGATCCCGAGCTGATCACCGGATCGGGTACGGGTACCAACTATGGTATCGATCGCGACTTCTATCCGCGACCGCTGACCTCGCTCGTCGGACTTACGCTGAACTTTTAATCCTCAATCACTGTAATGAAGCATATTAATATGAACCGAAATAGGATCACCTCATGGATCGCATCGGCTGCGATCCTTTTCTCCGTCTCGTGTGTGGGCGATTTAGACGTCCAGCCGATCGATCCGAGTGTTACTACGACGTTTGATCAGACTAAGGTCTTCACGAAGATCTACGCTACGCTCGGCTTGACAGGTATCGAAGGGCCGGCTGGCTCTGGCGACGTGGACGGTATCGACGAAGGCTCGTCGGACTTCTTCCGCTTGATCTGGAACATGAATGAGCTGCCTGCTGACGAGGCACATTGCTGCTGGATCGACGGTGGCGTGCCCGAATTGGTGCATGGCACGTGGGATGCGTCGCATTCCTTCGTCACGGGGCTCTACTATCGCCTCTATTTTGACATCACGCTCTGCAACTTCTTCCTCGAGCAGATCGATGGGAAGACGGACGCCGAGAGCACCATCCAACGGGCCGAAGCGCGCTTCATCCGCGCCCTGAACTACTACTATTTGATCGACATGTACGGCAAAGTGCCCTTCGTGACGACCGTCTCGACCGAAAATCCGTCGCAAGTGGAGCGTGCGGAGCTGTTCAAATTCATCGAAAAGGAACTCCTCGAGGCGTCTGAGACGATGAAGGATCCGCGCACCAACACCTACGGTCGCGCCGATAAGGCGGCGGCTTGGCTGCTCTTGGCTCGCCTCTATCTGAATGCCGAGGTGTACACCGGTACGCCACAGTGGGCCAAGGCTGCTGAGTATGCGCAGAAGGTGATCAACTCTTCTTACGTGCTGAGCCCCGTCTACAAGCATCTGTTCATGGCCGACAACAACGGAAGCAGCGTAAACAAGGCGAACACGGAGATCATCCTGCCGATCATCCAAGACGGCGCCACCACGCGCAACTATGGCGGCTCGTTCTTCCTCATCGCTTCTACGCATAAGACAGACGACATGCCGGCTTACGGCACCACCGAGGGTTGG
>CALHPT010000272.1 GCA_938036405.1 uncultured Tannerella sp. | reverse complement strand
GTGCTCCTTTACCTATTATATGTTGCTGACCTACATACTCTTCTAGGCTATTTGGACGTAAACGTTCTGCCAATGGTTTTGTCATAATGCAAAGATATGAAAAAAAAAAGATTTCAATTCTTTAGGAATAATGTTTTCATCGCTCTAATAATTTAAGAGATCAGACATTGGCGAGAGAAGATAACTCCACCCCATGGAGTTCCTTTCCCGTCGTAAATGTAACACCTATGTAGCAAAATCGTTGAGGCGTTATGTCTCAAATGGTTTTGTTTTACGGTCATTTAACAACCCTCCGCGTGTCTTTTTGTCGCCTGTTTACTGATCAGTGATCGGCACTTTTTGCCGGCGTCAATAGTTAATCTCCCGAAAACTGTTTCCTTTGTCCACCGAGGATAGCGGAGGGAAGCCCCCTCCTTGTAATTAGAACAGCGAAATGGAATTGACAAAAGACACCAATGCGACGGGCATGCCGGAGATGGATCGGACGCCCGAACAACTTTCGGACAATTTGTCCGAGAACGTGGAAACACAAAACGTAGAAACCACACCCGAACAAAACGTAATCGTAGCAGAGTCCGCCCCCGAAACAGCTGCGGAACAACCTACTGCACCAACACTCGAAGCGGCCACCGAGCAGCCTGTGCCTGATACCGCTGCCGAAGCGCCAGCCCCGCAAGAGACACCTGCGGAGACGGTTCGCGAGATTGTCGTTGATGAGGCAACAGTGCAGCAGGATCCGCAAATGAAAGAGCTGCCTACCACGCCTGACGATTACTGTGGAGAGCTTCAGGAAGCCATCGAGACGGGTGCGGTCGGTATGCTCAATAAGCACGAAATCATCGATAAGCTCAAAGAAATAGCTGACCGCGTCGAGGGTGTAGCCCGCGACGAAGTTGAGCGACTGAAACAATCCTACTATCGCATCATCAAGGCTGAAGCGGACGAGCTTAAACGTGTCTTTGTAGAGGGCGGCGGGAACGAGGAGGATTTCGAGAACCCGACCGACGAAACCTTCCCCGTCTTCAAAGAACTGCTGAACCGATTCAAGGAGCGCAGGGCTGAATTGGAAAAAGAAAGAACACGCGTGCGGGAAGAGAATTACGCCAAGAAGCTGAGTCTGATCGACCGTATGAAGGCCCTTGTGGAGAGCACGGACGACTTCAACAAGCGATACAACGAGTTCCGCGAAATCCAGCAGAAATGGAAAGAGTACGACCCCGTACCGCAAGAACACGTCAAGGAGTTGTGGAACAACTACCAGATTCAGGCTGAACATTTCTACGACATTGTCAAGATCAACCATCAGCTGCGCGATTACGATTTCAAGAAGAACCTCGAACGTAAGTTGGAGCTCACCGAAGCCGCTGAGAAACTGATCGAAGAGCCGGACGTTGTGTCTGCCTACCGCAACATGCAGCAGATCTTCCAGCAGTGGCGCGAGATCGGTCCTGTCCCCCGCGAACAGCGCGACGAAGTTTGGGACCACTTCAAAAGCCTCATGACGAAGGTCAATAAAAGGCATCAAGAGCATTTCGAAACCCTTCGCGCCCGCGAGGAGGAGAATCTCCAAGCAAAAACTGCCCTCTGTGAGGCCGTCGAAGGTGTCGTGTTTGATGACCTGAAGACGTATCGGGATTGGGAGAAGAAAGCCGAAGAGATCATTGGGCTACAGCAGAAGTGGCGTACCATCGGCTACGCATCCAGAAAGCAGAATCAGAAGATCTACGACCGTTTTCACGCTGCCTGCGACGAATTCTTTAAGCGTCGGAACGACTTCTTCAAAGAGATCCGCAAGGATCTTGAAGAGAACCTCAAGCAGAAAAAAGCACTGCTTGAGAAAGCCGAAGCACTCAAGGATAGCACCGACTGGAAGGAGACAACTCAGGCTTTCGTTGAGTTGCAGAACCAATGGAAAGCGATAGGCCCCACGTCACGACGTCAGTCCGAAGCCATCTGGAAACGTTTCATCGCCGCTTGCGATCATTTCTTCGAGCGCAAAAACGAGACCTTCTCCGGGCAGCGTAACGAGGAAAAAGCCAACCTCGACGCCAAGAATGAGATCGTTCGCAAGATTCAGAACCTCGACGAGAACCTTTCCGCTGACGAGTCCTTGACCACACTCAAGGCGCTCATTGCTGAATGGAATGCTATCGGTTTCGTGCCCTACCGCGAGAAAGAGAACGCCTATAACGCCTTCCGTACCGCCGTCGACAAGCAGTATGACCGCCTTAATGTGGCTCAAGCTGACCGACGCATGCAGGCCTTCCGATCAGGACTCTCCGATATGGCCGAGCAGGGCAAAGGTCGCATCCACAGCGAGCGTGACCGCCTCATGCGCACCTATGAGCGCATGAAAAGCGAGGTCCAGACCTACGAAAACAACCTCGGCTTCCTCAACATCTCGTCCAAGGGCGGCAGTGGCCTCCTCAAAGAGATGGAGCGTAAGCTCGAACGCCTGCGCGAAGAGATGGCACTCGTGGTCAAGAAGATCGAAGCCATCGATGAGAACCTCGAGTAGGCGCTTACACCGTTTCAATCCGGGACACGAGGCGGCCGTCGGGATCGGCCAAGCCAACTATACCCCCGACGCCGCCTCTCGCCGGATGGCGGACGACCTCGAAACCCTCCCACTTTGGTACGCCGACAGCGGCGACAGCGTCTGGATAACCCACACCGAGGGGGCGGATCAATTCCTTGATTCGCTCCCTCTTTTTTTGCGCCCGGACGTCCGGCTGCGCTCCGCCGACGCCCTCTGTCGCCTGTCCGCCGACGCCGATGGCTCGTTTCTCGCCACACCTTGGGGACTCTCGCCCGACGTCCTCGCCGCCTTCGAGCGCCTTCGCCGACGAGGCGCCCCGATCTTCGTCCCTGTGTGGAGTGACGCCCTCCGTACGCTCACCCATCGGCAAACTGCCGCCCGTTGCTTGGAGCGTGTCCTCAGTCGGCTGCCGGAGTTGCCTCGCGTCGCCGTATCCACCTTTTGTACATGCCTTGATGAAATCGCGGATTATATGACGGCTTGTCAGCCTCCCTTTATTCTCAAGACGCCTTTCTCCTGCTCCGGCCGAGGGGTACTCCCCATAGAAAGCGGCGCAATCAGTGATCCAGAGCGACGTTGGATCGAAGGTGCCCTTCGTCGGTGGGGGGCGGTCAGCATCGAGCCCCGCTTAGACAAAACGGCAGACTTCGCTCTGGAGTTCTACAGCGACGGGCGCGGTAGCGTCACCTATGCCGGCCTATCCGTCTTTGACACGCACCCCCGCGGAGCCTTCAGTTGCGCTCGTCTCGGACGGCCCGAGACACTCCGTCGGCAGTTGCCCGACGTCCTTCACGGCGCCTTCTTCGAGCGCCTCTGCGTGGCCGTCGCCGACACGCTCAGCGACACCCTCGGCCAGATATACAGAGGCTTCCTCGGCGTCGACATGCTCGCCTATCGCCGGGCGGACGGTACCACGGCCGTTCACCCCTTCATCGAGCTCAATCTGCGCTACACGATGGGCCTCGTGGCCGTCGAGCTCAGCCGCCGCGTGGTGCACCCCGACGCTGTCGGCCGGCTCACCATCGCGCGTTGCTCGTCCCCTGGCGACGCCCTCCGCGCCCATCAGGCCGACAGCCGGCGCCTCCCCGCCCGATTCGCCGACGGCCGCCTTCGTGCGGGCTACCTCAGCCTCGTACCTGTCGGGCCTGCCAGCCTCTTCCGCGCCTTCATCGAGGTCGTTTGACTCCTTCTCCGGCCGTGCCAAAGTGCCGCTGAGGGCTTCGATGCCTTTTTCCGATCCTGCCGACCTCACACAGTACACTTCGCCGCTAATTACCTGTTAGCTAAACCTCTCAGCATACCCCTCGCCAGGCTTTTCAGGCCGTGGATGAGGGGTGTTTTGTTTATAAACAGCGGTAGAAATCTATTTTACATGATGTTCATGAGATAAACAGTATCTATAAATAGTTATTCCTATTGATTATAACCTAAACATGATCTGAAAATGATAGATCCTACTGTTCATTCTAAATATGGTGTATATAAAAGATTATTTCATCTGTTTAGAGCATGATTATAGGATATAAATACGTATTACTATAGCATAGAATAGAAATAATGTAAGACGTATTTTTTGCCATATATAAAGATCAAATCAGTGGGTCAAATAATTTCTTTACTTGTATGGTATATTATCACTGGATAAAATCTATTTTTGTCGCTGAATACTACATAATCAAGGTAAATACTTTTTTGGATCGCATGTTTTGATCGTAAGCGGGATTAGAAAAGATACTGGGTTGAAATTTATAGCAGAAATAGGGTTACATCTGTTTTGGACATTGCGTTTGCAGTATAAACAAGAGGCTTAAGTCTTTTTGATATCCTGTTT
>CALHPT010000271.1 GCA_938036405.1 uncultured Tannerella sp. | reverse complement strand
TACAATGAGACCGCTCGAAGGAGCCAACAAGAGCTTTTGGTCCACAGCGGGATTGAAGAGCACCTTATTGGCCGAAACGCCTCCGGCTACCCCGACCTGTACACGTAGCGACAGCTTGGACGTTTGGGCTGTGGCCGAGTTTATCAGACATAGGAAAACAAAAAGGCTGATACCTATTCTACGAATCATGTTCCTCTTTGGATGAGCCGGTATGGACAGGGAAAGTATGGAGCAGTGCATAGGAGGAGTTATCGAGATACGGGCACACGATCCACCCCTCCGTCGGAGCGTAGCGTGACGAGGAAGAGATTCAGATTGACAAAACCACTATCGCCCCTTATCTCGCGGAATTGGAAGTCCGTCTGCAACCCCGTAGCGGGAAGCATGGGGAGGTTGTTCCTGAGAGAACGGCCATATGAGGCCAAGCCCCCGATGAAGTAGTTGGTAATGTCATAGCCGAGGACACTATACTTGGGGAAGCCTCCTGACACCTTGTGGTTGTACCAGGCGTAGTATTGAGAAAGGAATTGTTCGCTTTCGGGCTGTGCCGGATTGAAGAAGAAAGAAGAGTAGAACGAAGAGCCGTATTTCCTCATTCGTCCTTGCAGGTCTCTGTCGAAGGATTGCCATTCGGGATAGCCGAAGAAAGTAACCAACTCTGCCTTGCCATTGCCATCGGCCAGAGAAAGCATACGGCGGAGGATGCTCTCGCCTGTCATGCAGGGCATGATGACGATGCGCGTGTCGGATCGGAGCAGCTTGACCAATTCCCCTTGCTCCCTATCGGAAGAGATTTTCGTATAGGGTCTGCCTGCCTTGTCCATCTCCGACATGATGAAGGCGGCACAAGGCTCGATCTCTCCGGCACCGGTGATGAACACAGCTGTCCGATCGGCATATCGTTGCATAAAGAGCTTCGCAACCTGCGGATAGAGATACTCTTGAGGAGGATTGATTTGGAAGAGGTTGGCCGAAGCCTTTCCGGCTATTTTGCCGGAGCTGAACGGTACCACATAGTTGATACCTCGTCGATCTGCATAGCGTGATATAGCCGCTATCTGGTCATTGGAGGCTCCTCCGATAATAAGGTGACAGTCATTGAGCTCACCACTGTGGATCACATCCTCTGCATCAGACGTATTGGACACATCGTAAACGCGCAAAGTCACCGACACTCCTCTCTTCTTCAGACGATTCAGCCCCATCAGCATACCCTCGTAGAATTCCACATATCGCTGGGTATTGCCCGATAGAGGGAGCATCAGTCCGACCTCTATAGCCTCCGACTGCGATGTCGTAGGGGAGGAAGCCATAGCCGTGGAATCGCTGCCGGGGATGCGCAGTTTGTGGCCTGCAGGGAAGTTGGTAGCAGATATACCCGGATTGGCTTTCATCAGTTCCTCTTCGCTCAATCCATATTTTCTGCTGATGGAGTAGAGCGTTTCCTGTGGCCGGATAATGTGTTCGCTCGGATGACGAGCGGCGGATATTTTGCTATTGGCCCGGACCGGTTTGGACGGAATGAGCAGAGTCTGCCCTTCCTTGATCCCTTGTCTGGCCGAAGGGTTGAGCGTATAAATATCATCCTCCGACAGACCGTATTGGCGCGCCAGTCCATAAACGGTCTCTTTGGCTTGCACTACGTGTACTTTTGTCCTGCTACGCGTCTGACCGGATGCCAATACTACGGACATCAGCACACACGTAATCAGCAGGATATAAAGACCTTTTATCCGGAATACATGATCTGTCATGGTTTCCCCCTTTCTTTTTTAGTCCTATTTATTATTAGGTGAGATGGGGCAAAGGTAACAATAACGACTCTGCAGGCAAATGTGTTATCCTCTTTGCAATCTCCATATAAGAGAACTACGTGGGGTTAATGTCTTCGTTATAAATCAAGCCATTTCAATATCGAAAGACATGGTTGCTTAAGGTTATCCCGGATTGGTCATTGGAAAAGTAAGGCCTAACGACAGATTCCCGGGTTTATCGACTTCAGTCGGTTGCTATTGAATTGGATTGTGGAGCATTCTTGCGCGTGAGCATCTTCGAGCCCGTGTAGATGCCTGTACTTGCTGCGAGCTGCAGTATCGCAAAGGTGTGATGGAAGCAGCAATAAGCAATGTGCTTCTGAATGCCCGAAGCTGCAATCGAATACCTTAGAAGGCGATGCGTCATAACGAGGCCGGAAACTCCGTATATAAGGCGATAAATTTCCGTATATAAGAAAATTTATTTCCGTATATACACAAATTTATTTCCGTATATACGAAAAAATATTTCCGCATATGCGGAAATCTCACTACCTTCGCGGTGCGATAAAACAGCAATCAAATCGAGACAGTAAAGTATTTAATAACCAGCTAATTAAGTTCATTATGATTAAGATTAAAGCAATCGAAAGAAAGGCCGGATTCGGCAAGACCAGCAAAACGCTTTGGTACCCTGCAATCCACTTGCATTCGGATGTGAAGTTCGAGGAGTTTATCGAACTCGTGTCGGATGAGACGACCGTCTCCTCGGCGGATATCAAGGCGGTCTTTGACCGCGCTGCCAAAGTGCTCATCCGTCTGCTTCAGGACGGCAAGAGCATCGATTGTGGCGACATGGGTACCTACCGCCCAAGCATTACGGCGAAGGCCGGTTCGGGCGTTGATAGTGCCGACAAGGTGACGGTGGAGCTTGTGGACAAGGCGAAGGTCATCTATACGCCTCGTATGAAGGTCAAAACTGCTCTCAAGGGCGTCCGTATGGAGCGTGCCGAGCGTGTCCTTGATGTGCCTTACGCCTCTTCGATCAAGCCGAATGAGAACAACAGCGGCGGATCTTCGTCCTCGGACAACAACGGACACGCCGGCCTGTAATTGTACCCAATCAAAATTATATATGTCTATAAAGCAATGTTGGATAAAGTAATTGATAAGGCTGGTGGTGTCCTTACAGAGGCTTATGGCGATGTCGTTAAGCCTGTCCTGAAGCCTATAGGCGAAGTCCTGGGGTTTCTTCCTAGAAGTATAAAATGTTTATTACAAGGTTGGGAAAAGTGGATAATCAATGGGGAAGAATCTATAAGATTGACCTCAGAGGCAATAAGAAAGAAGATCGAAGCAACCCCAGCAGAGAGATTAACAGAGCCAGAACCTTATGTTGTCGTTCCAGCAATACAACAATTAGGCTATTCTCATAGTAGTGAGGAGCTTCGAGAGTTGTATGCGAATCTCATTGTCTCTTC
>CALHPT010000270.1 GCA_938036405.1 uncultured Tannerella sp. | reverse complement strand
TCGAATGGATAAGAGTAAAACACCTGCGTGGTTGATCTTCAATCAGAGGTATTCCGATCACCCACCGCCGACATGGATTCGCCCGCAAACGCATGCTGACCAGCGACGGCAGACGGATGTCACACCGTCGGCCAATAGCAATGACCATACAACGACGCCATTTCCCCGCCACGCTCCACCCCCTCACCGCCCCCCCTCCGCCGAAGCCCCCGGAGGCCACTTTTGACAAGCCCACTTTGCAGTTTTGAAGCCACTTTTTGTCATTCCCCCGCAATCCCCAAACTTTTCTTTTGGGACATGGTTTTTGCGCCTACATTTGCCCGCGGTTTTTAACACGCAACACATTTGATAGTATTATTTTTTCGATCTTATGAAGAAGCACAATTTTTATGCAGGACCCTCTATTTTGAGTGAGTACACGATTAAGAACACGGCCGATGCCGTTCTGAACTTCGCAGGCACAGGCCTGTCGCTGCTGGAAGTCTCCCACCGCGGAAAAGAGTTCGTTGCCGTAAACGACGAGGCTCGCGCGCTGGTGAAGGAGCTGCTGGATGTGCCCGAAACGCACGAGGTGATCTTCCTCGGCGGTGGCGCCAGCCTCCAGTTCTACATGATCCCCTTCAACCTGATGAAGAAAAAGGCCTCGTATCTCGATACAGGTACGTGGGCATCCAACGCCATCAAGGAAGCCAAGTTCGTTGGTGAGGTGGACGTTGTGGCTTCGTCAGCGGACAAGAACTACACATACATCCCGAAGAACTACACCATCGCACCGGATTCGGAGTACTTCCACATCACGACCAACAACACGATCTACGGCACGGAGTTGCATAAGATTCCGGAAGTGAACATCCCGCTGGTGGCTGATATGTCGTCAGACATCTTCTCCTTCCCGGTTGACTTCTCGAAATACAACGCCGTTTATGCCGGTGCACAGAAGAACCTCGCTCCCGCTGGTGTAACCATCATCATCGTTCGCAAGGATGCTCTGGGCCATGTAGATCGTCCCATCCCCACGATGCTCGACTACCGCACGCACATCAAGAAAGATTCGATGTTCAACACGCCTCCCGTACTGCCTATCTTCTCTGCGCTGCAGACCCTGAAGTGGTATAAGGAGCAGGGCGGCATCAAGGTGCTTCAGAAGAAGAACCAGGAGAAGGCAGCCGTGCTGTATGACGAGATCGACCGCAACAAGCTGTTCCGCGGAACGGTAGCCGTTGAGGATCGCTCGCTGATGAACGTTTGCTTCGTGATGAACGACGAGTACAAGGAGCTGGAAGACAAGTTCGCTGACTTCGCCAAGGCTGCCGGCATGATCGGCATCAAGGGCCACCGTTCAGTAGGCGGTTTCCGCGCTTCGCTCTACAACGCTATGCCGATCGAAAGCGTGAAGGCACTGGTTCAAACGATGCAGGAATTCGAAAAGGCACATTAATGTTGAGTTGTTTGGTTGTTGAATCGTTGAGTCGTTTGTTTGACTGATGCACTTGTATGCCTTTGAGAGGTTAGATGTATGGCAAGTCTCGAGAGCGTTCGTAAAGGAAGTGTATCGACTTCTGGCGCAGTTCCCAGACTTTGAAATGTACAACCTGACGAATCAAATAAGGCGTGCAGCCGTTTCCGTCTCTCTAAACATCGCCGAGGGCACTTCCCGAAATTCATTGAAAGAGCAATCGCGTTTCTCTGAAGTTGCCTACGGCTCACTGCTTGAAGTCCACTGCTCATTGCTTATCGCGAAGGATTTGGGTTATATCGATGAGAACGATCTATCCGGTATATCCGTCCGGATTCAGGAATTATCGAATAAGCTGAACGCGTTAAAGCAGAGTCAGATCAGGCGAAGTGAGATTCAACAACAAACGAATAAACAGATAAACAATTAGAGACATGAAGGTACTCGTTGCAACAGAGAAGCCCTTTGCAGCAGTCGCTGTCAATGGCATTCGTGAAGCTGTCGAGAAGGGCGGCTTGGAATTGGCACTGTTGGAAAAATACACTGAGAAGGCACAGTTGCTGGACGCGGTGAAGGATGCTGACGCGATCATCATCCGTAGCGATAAGGTAGACGCCGAAGTGCTCGACGCAGCCAAACAGCTGAAGATCGTAGTTCGCGCAGGCGCTGGCTACGACAACGTAGACCTGGAAGCTGCTACGGCACATAACGTGTGCGTGATGAACACCCCGGGTCAGAACTCGAACGCCGTGGCCGAGCTCGCGCTGGGTCTGATGGTTTACGGTGCACGTAACCTCTATAACGGTACGTCGGGCACGGAGCTGAAGGGCAAGAAGCTGGGTATCCACGCCTATGGCAACGTAGGTCGCAACGTGGCCCGCATCGCCAAAGGTTTCGGTATGGAGATCTATGCCTACGACGCATTTTGCCCCTCTGAAGTGATCGAGGCAGACGGTGTGAAGCCCGTCGCATCAGCTGAGGAGCTGTACAAGACCTGCCAGTACATCTCGCTGCACATCCCGGCTACGAAGGAGACGAAGAACTCTATCGGCCAGGCGCTGCTCATGAGCATGCCGAAAGGTGCCGTGTTGATCAATACCGCTCGCAAGGAGGTGATCAATGAGCCGGAGATGGTGAAGGTATTAGAGGAACGTCCGGACTTCAAGTATCTGACGGACATCATGCCTGGCAACCACGCCGAGCTGGCTGAGAAGTTTGCTGCCCGCTACTTCAGCACGCCCAAGAAGATGGGTGCACAGACGGCTGAGGCTAACATCAACGCCGGTATCGCTGCTGCCAATCAGATTGTAGACTTCCTGAAGAACGGCAACCGCAAGTTCCAAGTGAATAAGTAATGCATCGAAAGGATCTCCCGTTAGTGCTCATATCCGTCTCATCCATTTTGTCGGGTGTGGCAGCACTATGGGGAGATCCTTCATTTTGGGGCAAGGTCATCTTTATCCTCTGCTTAATCATATGGGTCGCT
>CALHPT010000269.1 GCA_938036405.1 uncultured Tannerella sp. | reverse complement strand
TCAAATCCTTCTCTAATCCCTTCATCAAACGTCCTTCTCCTCTTTCTGACGGCTGTTTATTCTCGTACAACACCTCCAGCTCCTTAAATTCATCATCTACTAAACAGACGAAAAATGGCTTCGTACACTTTGGATGCTCGAATACACCTTTTACAGCCATTCGGGCTATTGCCGTGCGAATCATCGCTAGTTTTCGCTGTACAAAAGCAGCTCCCTTGTTACGTGGATCTGCCCAATCAAAGATAACTTTCTTCTTTAATAAGTGATCTGGCTCATCAAAAATTTGAATTTCACCTGCGTCAGCATCCAATAGTACATATAAACGACCAACGGCCTGCACGGATCCATCTTCTAATACCCGATCTATGGCAGATGAGAATATCGACTCTACTATTCCCTGAATTTTTGGATTTTCTTTCACGTATTCTTCTGTTTCTCTGCGGGCAAAGATAAAAGGGTTGATCGAAGATCCTAAACTATAGCTATCCCTTAGAACTACGATCTTTCAAAGCAGCATCCCTGAGAAAGAAAGACCCTTCCTCTTACCCGAATAGAGAAGAGTCGTGGAACATGTTCAATTCCTTTTTTCTAATTTCTTGAGTTCTTGATCAGAGTGTAGACGTAGCTTCATCGCTGCGGCATACCATCGCTGGCGATCAAGGGTGATAGAATCGGTACCAAAGGTGTGCTCCATATAGTGGTTATAGGAACGGTCAGCCCAGTCAGAGGCGAGGGTAAGATTTCCGCTTAGCTCTTCACTTACCGCGATGTTAGAGGCTAAGCGCGCCCTAGCCTTCCAGTTGCTCGTCTGTTGGTAGAGGCGATTCCAGATTGCGGCGGCCTCCTTCCATTTCTCTGCAGTGGCATAGGCACTGGCCTCTTTCCATGCGGATGAAGAGGAGGTATAGTACCAACGAACATTTGGTTCCCAGTGTGGAACAAAGCGCGAAGAGGATTTGTCAGCCATGTAGAGTGAAACTTCACGTAATACGGTACGCAGGGCCGGACTAATGGCTTCGGGGCTATCGATGGTACCCTCAAACGCAGCGCGGAGAGTGTCGGATAGGTGGACGGTACGGGCCATCGTTAGGGTATCGGATGGGATGGAAAGACGGATGAGACCAGACACTTCGACCCGTAACGGGTCGTGGGTGAGAAAATAGAGCGGGTCGACGTCCCCTTTGACGCTAAACTGTAGGCGATCGAGCGAGATGACGGCGTCTACACCCTCGTCCGTACATAGTTGGCGAACTTCAGAAGCTGATAGCGGTTGATCGGAGAGGTGGGAGGGGCGATAAGCTCTGTCGTAGAGACGAACATCGTCGTAACGATGTGCATCGGCGATGCGTTCGCCCAAGGTGTGGCAGTAGTAAAACGCCATGCTGTCAGTCGTTACCTCCGTCACCTCCAGTGGGATCTTCCCCAACGTCAACGCACAAGGGGCGGCAGATGGCATCGCAGCGTTGTCCAGAATCAGCACTCGACGGACTGTATGCGGAACATGCAGCTCGGAAGGCTCCAAAGTGTCGATCCCAATGAAGCGGATGGTACTGCATGAGGCAAGTAACAGTAAGAGGCTGAGGCATACGTATATGCCCCAACCTCTTTTTTTATCGGTTTGTGTCATTTCTCTACTTCGATATGTCACGCATTGTCTTTCAGCTTAGCCACGTTTTCTCGCAAGAGCGCGAGTTTACTCTCGGCATCGGCACGCTTCTTTCGCTCGACAGCCACGACTTCGGGCTTAGCGTTGGCGACAAACTTCTCATTGCCGAGCTTCTTCATCACCGAACGGAGGAAGCCCTCGAGGTAGTCAATCTCAGCTTCCATCTTCTGGATCTCTTCAGCCACATCGATGGTGTTGCCCAGCGGTACAGCATATTCTGTTGTGCCGACCATAAACGAAGCTGCAGTGGCATCTTTCGGTGCTCGCACGATCGTATCGACGTTGCACATCTTCATAATGACCGGATTATACGCCTCGTTATGATCACCCGTAACGACCTGCAACGTGAGCGACTCCTTGTTCGGGATGTTGCGCTCGAGTCGGATGGAGCGGACACCGGCCACAATGCTCTTCACCACTTCGAAATCGGCTGTCAGGAGGTCGTTCGTTTGCTCCGGGTGAGGCTGCTGAGTGACCATAATGCTCTCACCCGGCTGACGGTCGGCCAATGCCTGCCATACTTCCTCTGTGATGAAGGGCATAAACGGATGAAGGGTCAGCATGAGTTTCTCAAACAGTAAAATCGTGGAACGATATGTTTTTGCATCGATGGGCTGACCGTAAGCAGGCTTAACAGCCTCGAGATACCACGCAGAGAACTCATCACGAAAGAGTTTGTAAGCCGTCATCAACGCTTCGGAGATACGGTACCTCGAAAAATCACCCTCAAGTTCCACGATCGTCGCACAGAACTTCGCCTCCATCCAATCGATCGCGATTCTTGCCGCATCTGGCTGTTCTGCTGCATCGGAAACCTCCCAACTCTTTACCAGACGGAGTGCGTTCCAGATCTTGTTGTTGAAGTTGCGCCCTTGTTCGCACAACGACTCGTCGAAGAGGATGTCGTTACCCGCCGGAGCGGCCAGCATGATACCCATGCGCACCCCATCGGCACCGTATTGATCGATGAGGGCGAGTGGATCGGGCGAGTTACCAAGCGACTTCGACATCTTCCGCCCGAGCTTGTCGCGCACGATGCCGGTGAAGTAGACGCTACGGAAGGGCTTATCCCCCTCATACTCATAGCCGGCCATGATCATGCGTGCCACCCAGAAGAAGATGATATCCGGACCGGTGACAAGGTCGGCCGTGGGGTAGTAATAACGCATTTCGTCGTTGCCGGGATGGTTAATTCCGTCGAAGAGGGCGATGGGCCAAAGCCAAGACGAGAACCAAGTGTCGAGGCAATCCTCATCCTGCCGAAGCGTGAACGGGCGACCCTTCAGCATGGGGTGCTCAGCGGCTTGTGCGCGCGCTTCCTCCTCAGTCTCGGCCACGAGGATGACGACCGGCGACACATTGCCCGACGTGCCCTCATCGGTCGGCGAGGCATAGTAAGCCGGGATGCGATGCCCCCACCACAGTTGGCGGCTGATGCACCAATCCTTCACGTTCTCCATCCAGTGGCGGTAGGTGTTCTTGAACTTCGGCGGGTAGAAGCGGATCTCATCATCCATCACCGCATCGAGTGCCGGCTTGGCTAGGCCCTCCATTTTCAGGAACCACTGCATGGAGAGCTTCGGCTCGATGGGCACATTGGTACGCTCGGAGAAGCCTACCTTGTTGACGTAATCCTCTGTTTTCTCGAGCAACCCAGCTGCTTCGAGGTCGCGGACGATCTGCTCGCGGACAGCGAAGCGATCCATGCCGACGTAGAGCTCGCCCGCCGGAGCGATGGTGCCGTTGTCGTTAAAGATGTCGATAGAGGGGAGATTATATTTCTCGCCCAGCATATAGTCGTTTACATCGTGCGCGGGGGTGACCTTGAGGCAGCCTGTGCCGAACTCAATGTCGACGTAGTCGTCCTCGATGACGGGAATCTCACGCCCCACGAGCGGGACAATAACGCGCCGTCCGCGGAGGTGTTGGTTCTTCGGGTCGTTCGGATTGATGCACATGGCCGTATCGCCCATGATGGTTTCGGGGCGTGTGGTAGCG
>CALHPT010000268.1 GCA_938036405.1 uncultured Tannerella sp. | reverse complement strand
CACGCACCCCAAGGCACTCGGAAGGTCTCTGGGGGAATCCCCCACGCACCCCAAGGCACTCGGAAGGTCTCTGGGGGAATCCCCCACGCACCCCAAGGCACTCGGAAGGTCTCTGGGGGAATCCCCCACGCACCCCAAGACACTCGGAGGCTCTCTGGGGGAATCCCCCACGCGGCATCGGCGTGTATGCGGGTCTCTGGAGGAATCTCCGAAACGATCCCAGCGTGTATGCGGGTGTCAGGAAGAATCTCCCAGACACCTCGACGCACTCAGCGGATCCTGAAAAAGTATCTTTTTGACCCCTCACTGCTGTAATCACCTCGTAAAATTTATTTTGACCATAGCGATAACCCACATTTACCTCATTCACTAAAAACAGAATCGTATGATACGACCTAAATCAATCACAAGCATTTATCTTCATTATCCGCTGGGTATGCACATTGACGTACAAGAAGTGTTGTACGGACTGATCCAGCCCATCGCCCCCGAGAAAATTCTGTTAGGGCCGACCGACATCCCGCAGTGGAAGGCCGACCTCGACAAAGAGCGCGAGGCCGTGCGCGAGACGAAAGCCTCCGAAGAGACCGAAGCCATCACGGAGAAGCTCAAGAAGCGCAAGGAGGTGGTCTCGTCCATCTTCCAAGAGATCCGCCTGGCCGACAAATCGCTCATCGAAAACCGGAAGGCCGCTGGCCATCGGCTCCGCCTCATCGTCGATACGTACAAGGGGTTGCAGTATGAGAATATGTTTGAAGAAACCGGACACGTATCCGGGCTGCTCCATGATCTGGACAAAACCTCCGTTGTGGCTGACCTGACCACCCTCGGGCTGACACCACTGGTGCAGAAGCTGCGCACCATTAACAACGAGTTTACCACCCTGCGCGATGCGCGGTTCAAGTCGAAGGCCGCCGTCAACCTGCCGACCGGTTCCAGCCTCCGCGACAAGAACGACGACACGGTGAACCAAATTTTCCGGCACATCGAGGCCGCCTACCTCTCGACCAGCTCCGACGAAGACCGGAAGATGATCAGTGAGCTGATCGACCGACTGAACCAAGTGCTGGCTGACGCCAAGGCAACCCGCAACCAGAGCATCGCCCAGCGTAGGGCCGCCAGGAAGAACCCCAAGCAACCCAAGGATCCGAAGCAGCCCAAGACGCCGAAGGATCCCAAACCTGCACCCGATCCGAAGCCTCAGCCCGACCCCAAGCAGCCGGGGCAGCCAGAGTCGCCCAAGGATCCGAAGCAGCCCAAGGATCCGAAGAAACCGGAGACGCCCCAACCGCCTAAGGAGGGCGACGACGGCGATCCGGATATCCATCTGCCGGAGGAATGAGTGGCGAAAGGCTCAGATGAAAAATGGCCGGGAGCCGGTCTGGGCGTAATGCATACGCCCTCCCGTACGATCCCGAAGGGGCCGAATGATCTGCCGACCGAACATCCCCAAGCTGCCGGGTGCCTGTCTGGGTGTCCGGCAGTTCTTCGTTTCGGTGGCCGCGGCTGCATTCCCTCGCCCCGAAGCCATTCGCACGGCCCCACTGCGCGAAGTCGATTGGCTCCCCGAACGCCCCTTCGACCCTCGTTGCAAGGCAAAGTCGAAAGTGCGTTCTGCCCCCGTACCCGTCGCTTGGCCCTTTTACCCTTTCTTTGCCGCGCTTTTCACCGTCCGTAGCAAGTACCCCACCAACAAACGGATGAACCGACAGCACCAAACAGAATGAAGAAAGAAATCTATGTCACCGGAGCCGGCATCGTCTCCGCCCTCGGACTCGGCAAAGACGCCAATTTGCGCGCACTGATCAACCAACAATCGGGCGTCCGGCCCATCCAGTTCCTCGAGACTGCACACCGCGACCTACCCTCGGGCGAAGTCAAGCACAGCAACGACGCCCTCTGCGAACAGCTCGGCATCCCGCCCGCGGAGGCCTTCATCCGCTCCTCCCTCCTGGCCATTCCCGCCGTGCAGGAGGCGCTCGAGCAGGCCCGTATCGGCGATCTGGCACCGACAGCGCGCGTCGCGCTGCTCTCCGGCATCACCGTCGGGGGCATGGACAAGGCCGAGCAGTATTACGACGATTTTCTCCAGAACGACTCCCGCAACGCCTACATCGAACTGAACGATTGCGGCGCATGCACCGAGCAGATTGCCGACTTTTTCGGCAGCCGTTTCACGCTCGTTTCGACCATCGTCACCGCCTGCTCCTCATCGGCCAACGCGCTCATGCAGGGCGCTGAGCTTCTTCGCTCGGGGCGCGCCGATGTGGTTGTGGCCGGGGGCTGCGAATGCCTCTCGCGTTACCACGTCAACGGCTTCAATACCCTCAAAATCCTCGATCCGGACGTCTGCCGACCCTTCGACCGCGACCGCGCCGGCATCAATCTCGGCGAAGGGGCAGGGTACGTGGTCCTCGAAACGGCCGAACACGCCCGAGCGCGTGGTGTCCGCCCCATCGGCCGACTCTCCGGCGCGGCCAACGCCTGCGATGCCTACCACCCAACGGCCTCCTCGCCCGACGGCCTCGGTCCCTATCTGGTCATGCAGCAAGCCGTTCAGGACGCCGGGCTCACCCTCGACGACATCGATTACATCAATGCGCACGGCACCGGCACACCCAACAATGACCTCACCGAGGGCCTCGCGGCCATGCGACTCTTCGGCGACCGCGTCCCGCCCATCGCCTCCGTCAAGGCCTACACGGGTCACACCACCAGCGCCGCCGGAAGCATCGAAGCCATCATCGCACTCTTGGCCATCGAACATCAATTCCTCCCCATCAATCTCCACTTCCGGACCCCCATTCCGGAGCACAATTTCCGGCCCCTCACTGACCCGCAGCCCACGCGCCCCGTTCGCCACATCCTCTCCAACTCCTTCGGCTTCGGCGGCAACGATTCCGCGCTCGTCCTCTCCGCCGTCTGACTCCTTCTAACTTCCCTTTGACTACCCCCGCTCATGCCTATACCTATATATATACGCTCCGCCCGACAGATCTCCGCCCAGACGCCCCTCACCGACGACTGGTTTGACAGCCCCATCCTGCACCGCGACGTCGCGGCCGTCCGCAGCCTTGACCCCAACTTTTCGGAGCATATCCCGCCACTTGTCGCCCGCCGCCTCTGCACCCTGCTGCGCCGTGCCGTCGTCCTCTCTCGCCTTACCCTCCGCGAGGTCGACCTTGAGCAACCCGACGCTATCATCAGCGGCACAGGCCTTGGGTGCATCCAAAACACCGAGCGTTTCCTCCACGCCATTCGCCAGGAGGGCGAGCAATGCCTCCAGCCCACGGCCTTCATGCAGTCCACGCACAACATCATCAGCTCCACCATCGCCATCGACCTCAAGTGCCACGCCTACAACACGACCTACGTCCACCGCGGCACCTCCTTCGAGAACGCGCTCCTCGACGCCCTCCTGCGGCTCCGTTCGGGCAGCATCCGCAACGCGCTCGTGGGCGGCTTCGACGAACTCACCGACGACTATCTCCAGTTCTTTCGTCGTACCGGCCGCTGGCAATTCACCCCCGACGGTTTCGCCGGCGAGGCCGCCGTCAGCTTCCTCCTCGACGGCCAACAGCACGCCCACACCCTCTGCCGCCTTGACGACCTCCGCCTCCTCTATCGCCCCACGCCCGACACCCTCCGCGACGCCCTCCACGATCTCCTCACCGCCAACAGCTGCTCATTAGGCGACATCGACGCCGTCCTCATCGGCCTCAACACCAACCCTGACAACGACACGGTCTACCTCGACACCGCCGCCGAACTCTACCCCGCGACGCCACTCATCCGCTACAAGCACCTCTTCGGCGAATCCTTCTCCGCCTCCGCCCTTGCCCACTACGTCGCGGCCACCTGCCTCCGTCGTGGCCACATCCCGGCGCACCTCCGCCTCGACTCCGCCGCCGCACCCCTCCCCGCCCGCCGGATCCTCATCCACAATCACTCGATGAACAAAACCCACACCCTCACCCTCCTTTCTGCATGCTAAGACTACTCATCCTTTCCACCCTCCAGTCCATCCTCCTCGTCTCCGGCCAAACGTTCCTCAAGTTTGCCCTCACCAAGATGCTCCCCTTCTCCTGGACGTGGGCCTTCTTCCGCAGCGCCCTATTCAACTGGCAATTCTCTGCCTCGGGGATTGCCATGGGCTCCGCCTCCCTGCTTTGGTTCTACATCCTTCGCCACCACAATCTCTCCCTGGCCTACCCGTTGCTCAGCATCAGCTACATCTTCGGCCTCCTCGCCTCCATCCTCATCCTTCATGAGCCCGTCCCCCCCGTCCGTTGGTTGGGCGTCCTCCTGATCATGTCCGGCGTCGCCCTCCTCACCCGCTGATCGATGCCTTGAGACCTCCCCTGATCATGTCCGGCGTTGCCTGCCTCACTCGCTGGCCCATGCCCTGAGACCTTGGATTTGCAGCGCTCGTCCAGGAATCAGGCCGCTCACCATGTGAAAAACAACACGCACACAAAAGGCTCCATCTCAGCCCCATAGCGCGCCCCGAAAACTATCCTCGCGCAGCCCCAGAGACATTTCTTGAGAAAGATTTTTGGGTTATTGAAAAGGGCTTACATTTGTGGACGTTTAAAAAACATATAAACATGAAAACCGAAGAAATTCTGTCATCATTAGAGGCCAAGCATCCTGGTGAAAAGGAATATTTGCAGGCCGTCAAAGAAGTACTCACCTCTATTGAGGGCGTCTACAACGAGCATCCCGAGTTTGAGAAAGCCAAAATCATCGAGCGCCTTGTTGAACCCGATCGCATCTTCACTTTCAGGGTGCCCTGGGTAGACGATCAAGGCGAAGTTCACGTTAATCTGGGCTACCGCGTTCAGTTCAACAACGCGATTGGCCCGTACAAAGGTGGTCTCCGCTTCCACCCGTCTGTGAACCTCTCTATCCTCAAGTTCCTCGGCTTCGAGCAGACCTTCAAAAACGCGCTTACCACCCTCCCCATGGGCGGCGGCAAGGGCGGTGCTGACTTCGTGTTCCGCGGACGTAGCGACGCTGAAGTTATGCGATTCTGTCAGTCGTTCATGCTCGAGCTCTGGCGCAACATCGGCCCCGATACCGACGTTCCCGCTGGTGACATCGGCGTTGGCGCACGTGAAGTAGGCTATCTCTACGGCATGTATAAGAAGCTCGCCCGCGAACATACCGGCACACTCACCGGCAAGGGCATGGAGTTCGGCGGATCGATCCTCCGTCCGGAAGCTACTGGCTTCGGCGGTCTCTATTTCGTCAACCAGATGCTCCGCGAGCACGGACACGACATCAAGGGCAAGACCGTAGCTGTTTCAGGCTTTGGCAACGTGGCTTGGGGTGCCGTAACGAAGGCTACAGAGCTGGGCGCAAAGGTGGTTACCATCTCCGGTCCTGACGGATACATTTACGATCCGGCTGGCATTTCTGGTGAGAAGATCAACTATATGCTGGAGCTCCGCGCATCGGGCAACGACATCGTGGCTCCGTACGCTGACAAGTTCAAGGAAGCTACCTTCACCGCAGGCAAACGCCCGTGGGAGCAGAAGGTAGACATCGCCCTGCCTTGCGCTACTCAGAACGAGCTCAACGCTGATGACGCTCGCGCTTTGATCAACAACAAGACGCTCTGTGTAGCCGAGATCTCTAACATGGGATGTACGGCTGAGGCTGTCGACCTGTTCTTGGAGAACCAGCAGCTGTTTGCGCCGGGTAAGGCTGTCAATGCCGGCGGCGTAGCTACCTCTGGCCTCGAAATGACACAGAACGCTATGCACCTCTCTTGGACGGCTGCTGAAGTAGACGAACGTCTGCACCAGATCATGAGCAGCATCCACGAACAGTGCGTTGTTCACGGACGCGAAGGCAAATACATCAACTATGTAAAGGGTGCCAACATCGCCGGCTTCATGAAGGTAGCCCGCGCAATGATGGCGCAAGGTATTGTCTAAGCCTCCCTGTCTCCCGTCTATAATCCGCGGATTTTGCCCGGATTCTTGGCGATGAAATCTTTCCACCCGGCGTATGCTTTTTCAGGCATGGGCCGGGTGGTTTGCATATAGTGGCAATAGGCGGCGGCGAGGCCATCCGTAGCGTCCAGCTGGGGTAGCATGTCGGCCTCGGGAATGTGTAGGATGCGCTGTAGCATGCCAGCCACTTGTTCCTTCGACGCCTGACCGTTGCCGGTGATGGCCATCTTGATTTTCAGTGGGGCGTATTCAAAGATGGGTATCTCGCGATTCAAGGCAGCCGCGATGGCCGCCCCCTGTGCACGCCCGAGCTTGAGCATACTCTGCACGTTCTTGCCAAAGAAAGGCGCCTCGATCGCCATCTCGTCTGGGTGATACTCGTCCATTAGGGCAAGCACCTTCTGATAGATGCGGTGCAGGCGCAGGTAATGATTCTCGTAGCGGTCGAGCTTGAGCACCCCCATCGTCACTAAGGCCGTCGTGCGGCCTCGGACGATGAGCACGCCGTAGCCCATCACGACGGTACCCGGGTCGATGCCGATGATGACGCGCTCTGCGGTCTGTTCCGGAAGTTTCATTGCAACGCCAACTCCTCCAAAAGGGTGGAGAAATAGGCTACCTCTGTGCCATATCGCTTCGTGACGGCCTGCAGCAGATCGTCGCCAGTGGCCTCTAACCAACAACGCAACGCGGCTTCGTCTGGGACACAAAATTGCATGGACACGGATCGGCCGTTGCTATCCTCGACCTCATGCAGGATACGCTGCAAACGTAGTGTGTGAAACTCCGGGTGCTGCCCGATGACAGGCAAAAGAGTCGTTCGCAAATAGTTTAGTCCATCCTCATAGGTTTGGTTTGAGAAATGGAATGTGGTGTAGAAAACAAGCATATCTATTAGAATGAATTTTGGATCAAAATTAGGGCGTCTGAAGGAAAGGTCTATATTTGCGCCGTCTTAACCGAAGGGGCATTAGCTCATCTGGCTAGAGCGCGACACTGGCAGTGTCGAGGTGAGCGGTTCGAGTCCGCTATGCTCCACTGTTCCTATATGGGAATCAGGCATTTACAACTTTGTGCCACGCCGTTGCCACGCGAGAGGCTGGCGAAGAAGGCTGGTTGCCACCTTTAGACATGGCAAAAACGACCGCTCGAAAAGAATTCCCATGAAGTCCTTGGTGACTTTGATTGGCGGCAGAAGAGGAACCCCCACATATAACGTTTGGAAAGAAAAAGAGCCTCGACATCACGTCGAGACCCCTCCTCCGCGGCTTGTTGCGTCTATGGTTACGGCTACGGTTCGCTACAAACAGCTACTGATCTTACTTGATACTTGAAAAGAAATAATGAGTTCAAGATCGGCGTTTCACGTTCCTGTCATCTCATAAAACGGCGCAAAGCTATGTGTACCAAATTTCAATACCGAGCCTTATTTATATAGGTATCCGCCGGCGGTAAAGACGGAAAACGCCATACCCAGCACCACACACTGCGGCGCCAATGCAAACCCAGAATGCGGCTGTGCCAAAGCGATGAATGAAGGCCTCCCAGCGGGTGGGCTTTCGCTCCACCTCTCGCACGATCTCGCGCACCACGTCCCGATTGATAAAGACGCTGTCAGCCTTTGCCCACACGGTGTCATGCTGTACAATCGTTTCGACGCTGAGCTCTCCGAGGCTGTCCAATAGAAAGGCCAGACGGGCGTTGCGAGTCGTTTCGATCGACAGACGCTCCATCGCTACACGCCCCTCTGCATTGCAACGCAGCAAGGCGCGCAACAGGGACGTATCCGACGGTACGGGGATGGGCACAAGCCGCTGCACAAAGACGGAGTCCACGTGAGACTGTCGCGTGGGATGCGTGTGTTTGAGCGGTAGGCAGGCCGTAAGCAGCAAGGCGGCTATGAGCGGCAAGATAGACTTGAGCATCTTCTGCTTGCCGCCGTAATAGGTGAAGGGTTGTTTCATTGTCGAAAAGAACTATTCCGCAGCCACGGCGCCTACAAGGTTGGTGCGCGCGGCGTCTTCGGCGGCGTCTTCCTTGATGCGTTCCAATTCACCGTCGAGATCTCCCGGCGGGGTGAGTGGGGAACGGGAGACAACCGTAGAGAGCGAATTGAAGGCGCGTCCACCACCGGCTATCGATAGCACGTTGGCCTCCTCGACCGGATCGCGGGGAAGGATGGAATCGAACGTCACCGTGTAGCGTGCTATCACCAGCTGCGATTTGTATTTAATATTCGTGATGTTGGCTATACCGGCCTGAACCACCGTGACGCAACGGTTCAGCGCGGGACGAAAGACGCGCATATTGAAGCGCTGCTTGATTTCGGCATCAAGCATCATGAAGCGGCGGGCCACGCCGGAGAGGTTGCCGAGGCCTTTGAGGTTATCGAACGAAAGGTCGGGTGCTGATGCGCCGGAAAACATCTCGCTCTTCGTCTCGTCCAGCTCTTTGGCCGTGGAGTTGATCGACTGATCCCAGGAAAGGAACTTGGCATCGCCGTGGAGCTCCTTTTGCGTCTCGGGATCGATCTTGATGGGGAACTGCATCTCTTTCCCTACGGTGGTTTTGTCAGGCGCGTCGGCCTCGCCGGTGATGACCATCATAGGCTCCGCGAAGTAGTCGTTGATATCTGCCAGCCGCGAAAGGCGCATCTCACGGGCATCCATCAGCGGGGCGACTTCGTCCCACACAGGGGCGTCGATCTCAGCATACACCACGGGGATGAGCCCGAAGGCGTTCACCTCTTCGCGCACCACCCAGCCGCCGGATCCAGAGGTGGCCGTAAGGATCCGATCGCGCGTCCAGATACGCGCCTCGTCGCGCGTGGCGCCTGCTTCATCCTTCGTCTGATAACGGTGGATGAAGGCGTCCATACGGCCGTCGAAGAAGTGGGGGTAAAACTCATTGACCGTCTTATCGTTTTGCGGCAAAGCGAGCACACGGCAATTGATCTCGTTGGCGATCTGACCCGACCAGTGATGGAAGATGATGGGGTAAAAGACGATGGCGGCCTTCGTTTCGGAAAGCACCTTCTCGGCAAACTCCATGAGCACGCTCTGCATGTCGAGCGTGAACTTCCACACGTCGCAGAACTCATTGAAGGCCTCGTCAGGGTCCGGCGTGGCGATGTGCATCATGCCGCCAAACATCATGGCAGCCTCTGTGCGCACCAGCTTCTTGGGGAAGTTGGTGGCGATCCGAGCCACGGTGATGGGCTTATCGTCCATCCGTTTGGGGTTCCCGTATTCGTCTTTTTCGGTATCGGAATAGACTTCGAGCTTCTTGTCCTCGCGGTGCCCCACAGATGTCGGGCGGCGGGTGCGTGTGCCGTTATATTCCGACCTATATGCTGCGGGATGGCGTCCTTCACGTGTGTCTACGGAAAGCTCTGCGATGAGCCGCCCAATGTCTCCGGCGTGCTTTTGTAGGAGTGTTTGAATGTCTGGCATGGGGGCTTGCTTATTTGTTTCCTAATCCAGCGTAACCCTTGCACCACGCATAGGGGCGGCGATGGGTGAGGTAGTCCAGCTCGTCCTGATGCGCGTAGGCCTCCCGCTCGAAGCGGATGGCGCGATAAGCGGCGTGGGCATCCTTCAATCGTGCCCAACGGTAGAGCCACTCGAAGAGGTAGAGCACGTAAAAACCGATGTACCCCATCTCGTGCATCTGTGCCGTATGGATAGCCTCGTGGCGGATGACACGGTCGGAGATAGGTTCATATTCCCAGCGGGCAAAGATGCGTCCGAAGAGGTTAATCGCCGTAAAGCCGCGGAACGGGATAAGGCTGTTGTAGACGACCTTCATGCAATCCCCCTCTGCGTGGGTTCGACTTGCTTCTCGATGGCTCGAATCACAGGGTAAAGCACACCGGCAGCCTTGAAAGCTTGCATCATGGCCGCGTATTCGTCATCTGAAAACTCTGTGGATCGTCCCTCTTGAGCGCTGAAAATCCTACGCGCCAGCGTATCCAATTCGAGGGATGTCGCACTGCGAAAGATGAGGTTGCCAAGCGTGCTTCTAACGTCTACTTTTTCAAATACGCCAATCGAGGTTTCTACTTCGAGCTGGCTGAAATCGATTCTTTTCATTGTGGTTTTGCTGTGTTGCTGGTTGGTTGCGACGGATCTGTGTCGGTAAGAAATGGGGCGGGAATCACTCCCCGCCCCACAACCCTACCAAGCACTAATCATCATGAAAAAAGCCTGTTTCCCTATGCATGACGCGGTTGATTAAGCCGCGTCTTTCGATTCTACGATCATATTCGTGTTCTCAACTCCAGCGGCCGTAATGGCACCAAGGACAGTGAACTGCAACTGTAAGATTTCAGTCGTATCCTCTCCAGGAATCTGAGTAATCTTACCAAACACGTCACAATTGACAAACGTATAGATGAGCTGCTTCCCTCCGTACGGCTTCGTCTTAAGCATCAACGTCTTGCGAATGCTTGGAGTCACAACCGGCTTCTCCCATTTGTCCTTGGAACTATTGAGTGTTCCACCCATAAAAAGCAGGCGCTCTTCCATCGTTGGAGAGGGGATGTTTAGAACCAACGTGTCAGCCTCTCCGGCTTTCAGAATGACGGCCCACGGCTTGTCGCTACCGTACTTCTTGAACTCTGTCTTCTGAGGGTCGTTTACGTTGTATTGAATAGACCCAGATTCCACTGTCGTGATCTGCGTAAAGGTTGTCCCGGGGATCCCGTCTCCGGGATCTGCTACGCCTGCGTAGGTGATATCAATCGCCAATTTTCTTTCTTCTGCCATGTCTGTTTTGTTTTAATTGTTTCAAGTTGCGCCCCACTCAGCCGGGGCTGTTAGTTGTTTGTGTGCTATTTCTCAGTAATCACTTCCACTCGGATATTGTAAAGGTTGAAGCTGTCTCCCGTCTCGATCTCCCCCTCCCACGCCACGCGGGCTTTGAAGTACATACCTGGCGGGTGTGACGGATCTCGCAGCGCCTGCTTGATCTTTTGAGAGTAGTCTCTGATGCGCTTAGCGTTGATCATCCCATTAGGGTGTGTGATCGTGAAGAGGTTGACGTTAACAACAGGCGCTTTATTGACGTATTCCTTGACTAAGACTCCGGTCGTATTGACTACGATATGATCAATCTTTAGGCCCGTCTCTGCCCGGTGTTTGTACGCAGGGAGGCCTGTCCCAGCACCATTTACGGCGGCAAACACAATATCCACTATATCGAAAAAGTCTGCCATCAGAATTAGAGATTAAGGCGTTTAAGAAGATTTGCGGCTTCGTTCATCAGAAAATCTTCAGTCTTATCCGCGGAGTGGGTTATCACATCGAAGCCACGGCTCTCCACGGCGGCGGCGTAACTCATACCGGCGAAGCAGACTAACACGTAGCCCCTCGAATGAGTGCGACCCACCGCTCTCGCCAACTGTTCTCCGGACGAAACACCAGTCTCTCCATCCTTCCCGGTACGTGCATTGAAGACGCTCGACCCAATGCGTGCGCCATCTTTGAATATAGCGTACCCCGTCGAGCTGCGTAGATTTCCCGTGCGATCCTTGTAGGTGCTGATGCCGCGGGCTAGCGTGATAAACTCTTCTCCCGCCCTTGCAAGCAACATCTTCACCACTTCATCCGTGCGCCCCTGTAAGCGCTCAA